>DDWA01000034.1 GCA_002345425.1 Caryophanales bacterium UBA2298
AAATACAATTTCCTAAGAAATAAAAGAAAAAAAGAGGAAATTCCTCTTTTTTAAGTTGGTTGATTTAAAAACTGAGAATTATACAAATCTGCATAAACTCCGTTTTTCGCTAACAACTCTTTATGATTGCCTTGTTCAACAATCATTCCTTGATTCATTACAAGGATGGTGTTAGCTTTTTTAATAGTTGATAAACGATGGGCAATTACAAAAGAAGTCTTACCTTCCATCATAAAAGTCATCGCATTTTGAATATAGCTTTCAGTTCTAGTGTCAACACTTGATGTCGCTTCATCTAAAATCAAAATCTTTGGATCAAAAAGGATAGCTCTAGCAATCGTCAATAACTGTTTTTGTCCCTTAGAGATATTGTCAGCATCTTCTTTTAAAACTGTGTCATATCCTTTAGGTAAGGTTTCAATATAATGATGAACATGAGCTTGTTTACAAGCATCAATAATCTCATCATCGGTTGCATCAGGTTTACCATAAGCGACGTTTTCCTTTATCGTTCCTGAGAATAGCCAAGTATCTTGCAAAACCATACCAAATTGTTTTCTTAGAATTGCTCTTGGGTAATCTGTGGATTTAATACCATCGATAAGTATATTCCCGGCTTTGACCTCATAAAAACGCATTAAGAGATTAACTAAAGTTGTTTTTCCAGCTCCAGTATGCCCTACGATAGCGATTTGTTTCCCTGGCAATACTTCTAAATTAAGATTTTTGATTAATTCTGTTTCATCACTATAAGAAAAATCAATATTATTAAACTCAACGTGGCCGTTAAAATGGCTTTGATCTACGCTGATTTTAGAGAATTCTTGATTTTCTTCTACTTCATCCAAAATCTCAAATACTCGTTCGGCTCCAGCGATAGTAGATTGTAACTGATTGATAACATTGGCGATATTTAAGATTGGATTAACAAAGTTTCTTTGATACATAATAAATATTGTAATATCACCAACAAGTAAAGGGTTGGTCGCTCCTGCTAAAATACCGCCGACAATAACTACAGCTACATAACCGATATTAGAAATAAATTCCATAATCGGTCTAATTAAGCCGCTTAAGAATTGAGCGTCGCGCATATCTCTTGCAAGTTCAACATTGATTCCTTGGAACTCATCAAATGATTCTTCCTCTTTACCAAATAACTTTACAATTTTATTAGCTGAAAACACTTCTTCAACATGACCATTCAAGCTTCCCAATTGTTTTTGTTGGCGAATAAACTTCGATTGTGATTTTTTTGCGATAGTTGACGTCGCCAAAATAAACAAAGGCAATATCAATAAAGCAATAATCGTTAGTTTCCAGGAAATGATAAACATCATAACCAAGATTCCGATAACCGAGAAGAAAGATGAGATGATATTTATTAAACTCTGTTGAATCGAGTTTGTAACAACATCGACATCATTGGTAAAGACTGAAAGAATATTACCTGTTTGTTTTGAATCAAAATACTTAATCGGTAATTTCTCTAATTTATCTCTTAAATCATTTCGCATTTTCTTGCCAATAAAAATAGAAACCTTATTACCGACTAAATGCATAATCAAAGACATGATAAATCTTAGGACATATAAACCAAGGACTAAGAAGAAATAAGTAGTAATTCTCGCTACTCCTTCGTCTCTTGTAATAGTCCCAAGAATCATTCCTTGAAGATCGTTGATGATAAAACGAGAATAATTCGGTGCGACAACGGCTAACAAAGTTACTATGATTGTAACAATGATAATCAATAACATCTGCCATTTATATTGACCGATATATTTAATTAAACGTTTTGTTGTACCTTTAAAATCTTTAGCTTTTTCTGCAGGTCTTCCTAATGGCATTCCCGTGCCAGGACCATGTCCTCTTTGTCTTGGTGCTTTTTGAGAAGTATTTTGTTTTTGTTCTTTATCTAGATTATCTTTCATGATATCTCCTCCTCACCAAGTTGTGATAAAGCAATCTCACGATATACATCCGAAGATTTAAGTAATTCATCATGCTTACCAATATCAACGATTTTACCCTCATGTAAAACTATTATCTTATCAGCATTCATAATTGTCCCGATTCTTTGAGCAACGATAAAAACTGTAGATTCTTTAACATTTTCTTTTAAAGCTGCTCGTAACGCAGCATCAGTTCTAAAATCAAGTGCTGAAAAACTATCATCGAAAATATAGATCTTTGGTTTTCTAATCAAAGCTCTCGCAATTGACAATCTTTGTTTTTGCCCACCTGAAAAGTTAACGCCACCTTGTTCTACCAAGGAGTCATATCTTTCTTCCATCTCTTCGATAAAATCGCTTGCTTGAGCAATTTTCGCAGCTTCTTTTATTTCATCGTCAGTCGCATTGTTCTTTCCATAAGCGATATTTGATTTAATTGTTCCTGAGAACAATGTTGCGGTTTGTGGCACGAAACCAATTAAGTGTCTTAAGGTTTTTAATTTGATATCTTTAATCGGAACGCCGTCAATCAATAACTCACCGCAACTGATATCGAAGAACCTTGGAATTAAATTAACAACTGTAGATTTACCTGAACCAGTCGATCCAATCAAAGCGATTGTTTCACCCGGATTGGCAGTAAAATTTATATTTTCTAAAACGTTGACTTCAGCATCTGGGAATTTAAAACAAACATCTTTAAATTCAATTTTACCTTTAAAATTATATTTGTCATATTCTTGAGAACCAGTGTCGATAATTGAAGATTCTAATTCTAATACTTCAACGATACGTTTCGCAGACACTTGCGCTCTTGGAAACATGATAAAAGTAAATGTCAACATTAAGATACTAAAAAGGATTAAAGTTGCATATTGAATAATAGCGGAAACATCACCAAGACCTCTGTAATCTACCAAAGTACCGGCTAAAACCATGCGATAAGCCGTGTAAGTAACTCCTAAAATTACCGCATTAAACAAAAGATTAATTATTGGGTTAAGATATGACATAATCTTTCCCGCTTTATAATTAACCATCGTTAAATCAACATTTGTTTCTTCAAATCTTTCCACTTCTCTATCGCCTTGACCAAAAGCTCTGATAACTCTAACACCATTAATCGATTCTCTAGTTACTAAAGTTAATTGATCTATCTTCTTTTGTACTAATTTAAACAAAGGTACAACTAAAATAAAGACGATAACAATCAAGATGATTAATGCTGGTACACCGATAAAAATCGGTATTGTTAAAGTCAATGACTTCTGAAAAGCAAATATTGAAGCGCCAATAAAGACTATCGGAATTCTTAATAATAGTCTCAATGCCATTGTCATGAAATTTTGTACTTGCATCACATCATTTGAAGCTCTGGTGATTAATGTTGATGTACCAAACTTATCAGTTTCATTAACGCTGACAGAAGTTATTTTTTGATAATAATCTTTTCTAATGTCACGTCCAAATTGAGCGCCAACATCACTTGACAAATACATAAGTGCTATAAAAGCTAAAGAAGAAACTAAAGTAACCCCTAGCATATAACTACCATATTTTAGAATAACCATAAAATCTGATTGTTGATTAACTTCACAAGTTAAAGGGTTAGCTTCAACATCACAACTGTCAACAATTTCAAAACTATCAGTTATTGGATTATATTCTCGATATTCAGCAGAAATACCTTCAGCAATAATATCGCTCATATAATCTGGCAATAAGAGTGTACCAACAGCAACTAAAGATACTAAAACAAAAATTATACTAACTTTGAACCAGTAAGGTTTTAAATATTTAAGTAGTTTCCCCATCAGCATCCCCCTCCTGGAAATAATCTTTTAATTTATCATAGATTTTCTTTTGTAAAACTTGAATATATTCTTTTTCTTCTTTTTCCAAGAAACTATCCATCAGTTCTTCCCATTCATCTAGAACTTTAATAATTTGTTCACCGACAGACTTTCCTTTTTCAGTAATTTCTAAGATGTAACTTCTCTTATCATCAGAATCAATTGTCTTTAAGACATACCCATCACTAACCAAAGACTTTATCGCTCTGGTAGTGTGCGATTTATGGAAAAAAAATTTAGCAATTAAATCGTTCATTTTGATTCTCTCATTTAAATAAATTATCTTTAAATAAGGAGCTTCCGAACGATTTATTACTAAATTTTTAAATCTTTCTTCTAAAAAACGATGATGATACTTACTAATCATATGATTATATCTTCTATCCATATATTATAACCTCCAAAAAAACTTTTACTTATCCAGTATATATCAAGATAGTTGCGTTGTCAACTAAATTAATAAAGATAAATCTCAGGAGTTCATTCCCGAGATTTGATGTTAAATATTGAGATTAGCCAATTCCAGATTTTCAGAAACTGATTTATCGTATTGCAACTGATATAGTTGGAAATAATGACCTTTTTGTTTAAGCAATTGTTGATGATTTCCCATCTCGATAATTTTTCCTTTACGCATCACAATGATGTTGTTAGCGTGTTGGATTGTCGATAACCTATGAGCTACAACAATAGTTGTTCCGATATTCATCATCTTTTTTAAAGACTCCTGAATAAGTTTTTCTGTTTCGGTATCGATATTTGCAGTCGCTTCATCAAGAATCATTAAAGAAGGTCGATGAACTAAAGTTCTCGCAAATGATAATAATTGTTTTTGGCCTGAAGAAAAATTGTTTCCTCTTTCTCTTACTGGTTCGTCATATTTCTCAGGTAATTTTTGAATAAACTGATCAGCATTGACATACTTACAAGCCTCTAAGATTTCCGCATCAGTAATCTCATCGTTTCTTAAACGAATATTAGATTCAATCGTTCCCGAGAACAAGAATACATCTTGCAACATCTGACCGACATTTCTTCTTAAACTGTCTAGTTTTATATCTTTGATATTGATATCGTCAATTAGGATTTCGCCTTGTTGAATATCATAATTTCGAACTATTAAACTGATGATAGTCGTTTTACCAGAACCGGTAGCTCCAACTAAAGCCATCGTTTCTTTTGGTTTGACAACGAATGAGACGTCTCTTAAAACCCACTCGCCTTCATTATAAGCAAACCAAACATTTTTAAACTCAATCTTACCTTTAAAGTTGTCTAGTTCAATAGCATCAGGACTATCTTTGATAATCGGTTCTTCATCAAGGATATCAAAAATTCTTTCTCCAGAAGTAAAGGCAGATTGTAAAGTATCGAATTGTTCAGCTAAATTTTGAATTGGTTGAAAGAAACGGTTGATATATTGCGTAAAAGCGAATAAAACACCATAAGTAATGATACCATCAATCACTTGGTAAGAACCAACCCATAGGACAATTACAATCGCTACGATATAAAGTAAATACATTGTTGGTCGATACAAACTGAAAGCTAAAACTCTTTCAATGTGGGAGTTATTCAATTTCTTATTTTTATCGACAAACTCTTGATATTTTTTATTTTCGCGATTAAAGATTTGAATCAATTTCATGCCAGATAAATGTTCAGAAAGGAAAGCATTAATGATTGAGACATTAGCTCGAACTCGCCTGTATGCTTTTCTCGAAAACTTCCTGAAAATATAAGAAGCGATAAAGATAAAAGGGGTCAAGGCAAAGATGTAAAGCGCCAACATCGGCGATTTAATAAACATTATGATAAACACACCAATAATAGTTAAAACATCTCTGATTAAACTGATAATAACATCAGTATAAAGCATATTCAAAGTATCGACATCAGAGGTAGCCCTCGTTACTAATTTCCCGATTGGTATCTTGTTATATTGAGAAATTGACAATCCTTCAATATGATTAAAGACATCTTGTCTAATATCATAAATAATCTTTTGCCCGGTTACTTGTAAAATAATTGTTTGCTTATAAGCAATAAAAGCTCCGATGAAAAGTGCAACCAAATAAATAACTACTATCATAATTATTCTTAAAACAGGCACTTCATCTTCACCTAAAGAATCTAAAACATCGGATACAAATAATGGCCCTAGTAGATCTAAGACAACAACAATGATTACTAATAAAAATGCAATGACTAACTGTTTGATAAAAGGTTTTACATAATGCAGTAATCTTTTAATAATTTCCGTATCAGACATACTTCTTTTACGGTTGATATCAATATCAAACTCAGGTCCTGATTTCGCCACTTAGATCACCTCCTCTTCCAACTCAGCTTCGAGTCTTTGATGGATGACCATCTTACGATATAGATCACAGGTATTCAACAGTTCTTCATGAGTACCTTTTGCCATAACTTCTCCGTTTTCAATAAAGATAATTTGATCGGCGGATTTGATGGTAGATATTCGATGCGCGATTATTATTGTAGTTTTCCCTTTTCTTAATTCTCTTAAGTTAGAAATAACTTGTTCTTCAGTTTTGGTATCAACTGCTGAGAAAGAATCATCCATAATTAAAATCTGCGGATTCTTTAATAAAGCTCTAGCGATTGATATTCTTTGTTTTTGTCCGCCGGATAATGTTACTCCACGTTCGCCAACCATCGTATCATATTGGTTTGGAAAATCGATGATGTTATCATGGATATCAGAATAAATCGCCATTTGTTTGATTAATTCCTGATCAGATACATCTGATGAGAATGAGATATTATTTCTAATAACATCAGAGAAAATAAAGTTCTCTTGTGGAACATAACCGATAGCGTCTCTAATTGTCTTAATTGGTAATTTCATGATATCGTAATCATCAATCAATAATTCACATGTCTTTAGATTATAAAGTCTTAACATCAAATCAACTAAAGTCGTTTTACCTGATCCGGTTCTACCAATAATACCGACGGTTTGTCCTTTTTCAATCACAAAATTGATATTCTTCAGAACTTCCTTTTCTGTTTTAGGATATTTGAAAGTTAAATTGTTAAAAGTAATTTTACCTTCAATCTTTTCAACGTTAATAACTTCTCTATCATCTTGAATTTCAATATCAGCGTCTAAGAAAGCTGATACTCGATCAAGCGATGCCTTTGCTTGAGCTCGCATATTAATTAAACGTCCAATCGCCATCATCGGCCAAATCAATGTCCCAAAATAAGCGATATATCTCGTTAAATCACCAATTGTAAAAACTGACTCTTCACTCATGGTTGTATACACTAAATAAGCTCCTAACCCTAACATAATAACCCTAATGATATTAATGAACATTTCAACTGCAACATGCAAGAAAGTGCTGGCTTTAATATATGAAACATTCTTTTCCTGATTTACTCTATTTATTCTTGAAAAAGCTTTAATTTCTCTTACTTCATTGACGAAAGCTTTTATCACTGAAATACCATAGAAATTTTCCTGAGTAAAGTCACTCATATCTTCGAACGCTTGTTGGCGAGCCTTAAATTTCTTACCAGTTATCTTGGAAATATAAGTTGCCAAAACAGCGATTAATACAAGCGGTATAGATGCAAAATAGGTTATTGTCTTATCTAAAGCGTACATTCTATAAAATGCTAATGTTCCTAAAATCAAAATATCAAAAAGCATCAATAGTCCGGGACCAAAGGCCATTCTTATCGCATTTAAATCATTGATGAAAAGCGCCATCAATCCTCCTGATTTTTTCTCGGAATAATATGTTTGGCTTAACTTTTCTGCATGATCAAACATATTGTTTCTTAGATCAAAATCAATCCGCCAAGATGTGCCGAAAATAAAAATCCGCCATAAGAATCTTCCAAATACAATAATTAAACCAAAAATAGCGATATCTTTAATATATATCACTACGTCTTCTTTTGTTAAAGTTTTTAGTTCTAAACCATCTATTATATTACCAATAATATTTGGTATCTCTAATTGTACGTAATCAACGACAACCAAAGCCGCTAAACCGATGAGAAAGAATATACCATATTTTAAATAGTATTTATTGATATGTCTGCCAAATAACATATTCCCTCCTGAAATCTGTCAAAAAATAAACTTCTTAACTTTAAAAGATAAGAAATTTACTTCAGAATATATAAAACTCCGATAGTCCCTTTACCGCAATGGCTGGAGATAACACAACCAGCATGGGTATCATATAAGTTTTCTACTTCCATTTCATTTTTTATTTGTTCTTTAATATATTGACTCGCCTCTTCAGCTAAAGAGTGAGTAACCATCATGAATTCAGCATCGATATTTTCTTTATCTTGAAAAACTTCATTAAGCATTAAGTTAATACCGTTTTTAATTGTCCCCCGGCCTTTTTTTCCAACAACCATTACACCATCACGCACTTTAATTATCGGTTTTACTCTTAACATTCCTCCTACAAGAGCAGAAAGAGCATTTAGTCTACCACCTTTGTAAAGATACTCCAAAGTATCAATCACAAATTGTGATCTAATCTTCGGAACTATTTCTTCTATTTTTTCTTTGATTTCTTTTGCATCTAAACCTTGTTTTACCATTTTACATGCCTTCAGTAACAATAAACCCGTCCCCGATGAAAGATTCAAAGAATCTATTAAATAGATATCGTCACTTTCTAGAGTTTGTTTAGCCACATTTGCACTTGAAAAGGTGGCGGAGAATTTAGAACCAATCCCAAGATAAATAATTTCATAACCCTCATCTAAGTATTTTTGAAAGACTAAAGCAAAAGCGCCAGGCGAAGGAGCGGCAGTCTTAGGAAGTATTTTCTTCTTTGAAACCAAATCATACATCTGTTCAACGCTTAAATTGACACCATCCAAATATGATTCTTCTTCAAAGTTAACATATAAAGGTACAATTTCTATTTCACAATCTTCAATCAATTCCTTTGATAAGTCGCACGTACTATCAGAAATAATTTTAACTTTTTTCATCTTATCAACCTCATAAAAATTATAACTAAAATTAGTTGATTTGTAAACAATTAATAAAATTTAAATATATTTTAACAACTTTTGTTATAAATGTTATAATAATTTATAAGAGGTGTAAATATGTATAAAATCGAAAGAAAAACAATCGTTGAGAATGTTAAAAGAATGTTGCTGGAATCGGTTAAAACTCTCGATAAAGAAGTATTGGATTCCTTTGAAAAAAGCAGAGAAAATGAAGATAACCCTTTAGCTAAAAGTATTCTCGATAAGATAATTGAAAATCATGAAATCGCTAATTCTAAAGATATTCCTTTGTGTCAAGATACAGGATTAGTTGTGTGTTTCTTAGAAATAGGTAGAGAACTTAATTTTGATTATGACTTGGAAGATGCAATAAATACTGGTGTTAGCCAAGCTTATATTGATGGCTATCTGCGCAAATCAGTTGTTAAGCATCCTTTAAACAGAATCAATACTTTAGATAACACTCCAGCGGTAATTCATCATAGTTTCATTCCGGGAAATAGATTAATAATTCACATCGCTCCTAAGGGTGGCGGTAGCGAAAATATGTCTGCTTTAAAGATGTTGTCACCTTCTGACGGCAAAGAAGACATCGTAAACTTTATTTTAGAAACAATAAAAAAAGCTGGAGGCAGACCTTGTCCACCATTGATTGTTGGGGTCGGAATCGGTGGTAACTTTGAAAAAGTAGCTTGGCTCGCAAAAAAAGCAATTCTTCGACCACTTGGTGATGTCACTGAAAATGAAATCGATCGCAACTTAGAAATTGAATTAATGGAAAAAATCAATAAACTCGATGTCGGTCCCATGGGTTTAGGTGGAGTTACTACCTGTATCGGCGTTAAAGTAAACTCTTATCCTTGTCATATCGCATCGCTTCCTGTTGCAGTAAACTTACAATGCCATAGCGCTAGAAAAAATGAGGTGATTTTAGTTGGAAAAGAAATTAACGACACCGATAACAGATAAAGATATTTTAGATTTAAAAGTTGGCGATGAAGTCTTTATAACCGGTCAGATCTATACAGCAAGAGATGGAGCTCACAAATTGATGGTTGAAGCTATTAATAACAATCAAGAACTGCCTTTTGACGTTAAGGGTCAAGTTATTTATTATGTTGGACCAACTCCGGCAAAACCTCACCAAGTCATCGGTTCTTGTGGACCAACTTCAAGTTATCGAATGGATAAATATAGTCCTTATTTAATGGAAAAAGGCTTAAAAGTCATGATTGGTAAAGGCGATAGATCAGTTGAATTTAGTCAAATAGTCGCAAAATACCAAGGAGTTTATCTTTTAGCAATCGGCGGCATTGGCGCAAAACTATCTCAATGCGTGGTGGAAAATACTCTCGTCGCTTATGAAGAACTTCAATCAGAAGCAATTAGAAAACTTAAAGTTATCGATTTTCCAGCAATAGTCGCAATCGATTATCAAGGAAACTCAATATTTGCTAAACAATAAGGCTTAGGCCTTATTTTTTTTGCATAAAAAAAGTGGCTTTTTTTTAAAAGCCACTTAATAATTACTCAGTTTCAATAAGACCGTATTTACCGTCATCTCTTAAATATAAGATTGAAGTTTCATTATCTTCGTTCTTATAAATAAAGAAGTCATGACCTAATAATTCCATTTGCGTAATTGCTTCATCCAAGGATAGTATTTCCAGGGATATTCTTTTTTTCTTTACAGGAGATATCAATTCTTTTTCTAATTCTTCTAAGTCAAAATCATCTGAGGCAAAAGTATCTCTTAACCCTACTTTTTCTTGTAGCGAACGATTCATCTTGTGCTTGTTCTTTCTGAGTTGAGCTTCCAATTTATCAACAGCTCTATCAATAGCTGCATATAAATCTTTGTCGGAAACTTCCGCTCTCAAGGTTAAGAATTTAATTGGAATTGTAATTTCAACCTTTGTACCGTCGCGATAAATCTTACAAACGACAAAAGCTTCTAATTGATCGGTGAAGACTCGGTCAATCTTGTTAAGCTTTTTTTCAATGTAATTGCGGATTGCATCGGTAATTACAAATCCTGATTTGCCAACAATATCTAGTTTCATAAAATCACTCCTTTATATTTATTTAACCACTTTTATTATAACACCGATAAAAAATTTAGTAAACAAAGGAGACCTTTTTAATATAAAAATCTGTTTTGAGTTAAATCATAGTGAGAAATAGAGAAAAAGAGTATTTTTTTGAAAGGTTTGATTAAAAGAATCCAGTCATCAAGATTATTATAAGTATCAAAATCTAAAAACAGAATAACTTCATAGTTCATTGCACTTTTAAATAAATGCTGATAAATCAACTTCAAATGACGATCCAAATAGTTTTTTTGCATTAAATTCAACGGTACATCATAAAGATATAAATAGATTATTTCTCCATTATCAATTGGAATAACTTCTTGATAAATCATTGGCTCATATTTCTTCATACAAATAGGACAGATTTCTGGGAATGAAAAAATAAAAGAAAAACTCATCTCTAAGTTATAAAACTTCTCACATAAACGACATTTCATCTTAGCTGTTGTTAAATTCAATTATTTTCTTTTTAGCATAAATCATCGCTTTACTCTTGTATTTTGACATAAAGATAACATCGCCTTCTGTTTTCAATCTTCCAACTCTTCCTGCAATCTGAATTAAACTAGCCTCATTGAATACTTTTTTATCTGCTTCTAAAACAATGACATTGACATCATTAAATGTAACGCCTCTTTCCAAAATTGTAGTAGAAATCAAAATATCTAAATCTTTATCTTTAAAAGCATTAATAATAACTTTTTTATATTTAGTTTCACTTGAGATTAAATCAACTTTGAATTCTTTAAATCTATCTCTTATCATTTCCCCCTTAGCTATTGAACTAACATAAATGATTATAGGCTTCCTACTTTTAACATATTCTCTAACAATCTCAAGTATAGAAGCGTCGTAAACACCTTTTATTTTCAAAAATACTGGTATAGCTAAATCTCTTTTATGATATCTTCTGGGAATTAAATGAAACTCTAGAATATTATTTTTGATTTCTTTTTTTAAAGTTTCAGTGATCGTTGCACTCATATAGATTAAGACTGCTTTTTCTTTCTTGCTCTTTTCAACTAATCTTTCAAGAAAAGGATTATTTAAAAAAGGAAATGCATCAACCTCATCGACAATCATCAAATCAAATTCTTGGTAAAATTTAATCAATTGTTGGGGTGTGAGAATAATCAGTTGCGATTCTTCTTTTAAAGTCTGTCCGCTATATAATGTTGACACAGATGTATTAGGAAAATACTCTATCATCCTTAAAGCCACTTGTTTAATGATTTCCACTCTTGGAATAACAAAAGCAATGGTCTTTTTTTCATTTAAAAGCAAATGAATCAAAGCTAAACTCATCTCTGTTTTACCGGCACCACACACAGCTTGTAGAAAGGCATTTTTTCTTTTTAAATAGCAATTTACCAGAAAGTCACTACCTTTGATTTGTTCTTGAGTTAAATCAAAATTAAGGTCTAGTATATGATATGTGTTTTCAATTTGTCTTTCTCTCCTCAGTAAATACATTTCACTATTCATCTCTAAATATTGGTAACAGTCCAAACAGTATTTTACTCCATTATAATCTAGTGAAAGGTTATGACCAAGACACCTTTTGCATGTATCTTGATCAATGGCTTTTATACTGTTTTTTAATTCTTTCTTTGATACAATTTCATACATTTATCTCACCAGTAAAATAGTACTTTTAAATAATCGTTTTTCTTTAAAAAAAATAATCCTCAAAATCGAGGATTATTTAACTACTATATTAACTAATTTATTTGGTACGACAATTACTTTTACAACTTGTTTTCCTTCAAGGTGATTTTTAATCTTTTCACTGCCTAAAGCAATTCGTTCCAATTCTTTTTGTGGGAGATTGTTTTCTACTACTAATTTATCTCTAACTTTACCATTAATCGAAATAACCAAATCTATTTCATCTTTAACAAGTTTTGATTCATCATAACTAGGATATGTTTCATAAACTAGTAAAGTTTCATGCCCTAACATATTCCATAATTCTTCCGTTACATGCGGAGCAATCGGATTAAGTAATTGCAGTAAAACTTCATAATCTCCACGTGTGATTTTCTCTTGTTTGTTATATTCATTGACTAAGGTCATTAGTTTAGCAATTGCTGTATTAAATTTCAAGCTTTCAATATCTTCACTTACACCTTTTATCGTTTCATGAATTATTCTTTCAAGTTCAGGTGAGTATGATTCATTTTCGGTAACATTAGGAAACATTCTCCAGATTTTATCCAAAAATCTTCTTGCGCCTTTAACACCTAAATCATTCCATGGAGTCGACATTTCATAGTCACTGATAAACAAAACAAATGTTCTCAAAGTATCAGCGCCATATTCATCGATAATTTCCATTGGATTTACAATGTTTCCTCTTGACTTAGACATTTTCTCATTGTCAGCGCCTAAAATTATTCCTTGAGCTGTTCTTTTCTTGTAAGGTTCTTTATGAACTACAACACCGATATCATATAAGAATTGATTCCAGAAACGAGAATAAATTAAATGTCTTGTGACATGTTCCATTCCGCCATTATACCAATCTACTTTTCCCCAATACTCCATTCTTTTTTTAGAGGCTAATTCTTCATTATTATGAGGATCCATATATCTTAAAAAGTACCAGCTACTGCCAGCCCATTGCGGCATAGTATCAGTTTCTCTTTTTGCATTACCGCCACATTTTGGGCAGGTACAATTAACAAAACTTTCGATATTAGCTAATGGTGATTCTCCTGTATCTGTTGGAATGAACTTTTCAACCATTGGCAAAGTTACCGGAAGATCCTCATAAGGTACAGGCACAATTCCACATTTTTCGCAATAGATGATCGGAATCGGCTCTCCCCAATAACGTTGGCGATTAAACGCCCAATCCTTCATCCGGTATTGCTTAGCTTCTTCACCTAGCTTTTTACTTTCTAAGTAATCAATTATTTTTTTCTTAGCTGCAGCGACATTTAAACCGTCAATTACCGGTGAATTTACTAAGATGCCTTCTTCCGTATCGGTATAAGCTTCTTTAGTGATGTCACCGCCTTTGATGACTTCAACGATATTAAGATTATATTTAGTCGCAAACTCATAGTCCCTTGTATCATGCGCAGGAACTGCCATAATAGCTCCGGTTCCATAAGTAATCATGACATAATCGGAAATAAAAATAGGAATATTTCTATTAGTTAAAGGATTTATGGCATTTAAACCTTTGATTTCAACGCCAGTTTTATCCTTCGCTAATTCAATTCTTTCAAATTCAGTTTTTAATTTTGCTTGTTCCTGATATTCTCTAATTTCATTAAGGTTTGTGATTTGATCTTTAAACTCTTCAATATAAGGATGTTCTGGGGCAATAACCATAAATGTCGCTCCATAAATCGTATCCGGTCTAGTCGTAAAAACTTTTAAAAGTTTATCGCTACCAGCAATTGGGAAATGAATATAAGCACCAGTTGACCTACCAATCCATTTTTCTTGCTCCATCCTAATTCTTGGATTAGATTCTAACTCATCAAGACCAAGTAGTAATTTTTCAGCATAATCAGTAATCTTCAAGAACCAAACATCTTTATCCATTTGCACTACATCGCTATCACAACGATCACATTTACCGCCTTGAGATTCTTCGTTTGATAAAACAACTTTACAACTTGGGCAGAAATTAACATAAGCTGTATCTTTATAGACTAAGCCGTGCTCGTAAAGCTTCAAAAAAATCCATTGTGTCCAACGGTAATATTCTGGGTCTGTTGTGTCGACTGTTCGTGAAAAGTCAAAAGAGAAACCAGCTGATTTTAACTGATTAACGAAAGTTTTTATATTTCTATCAGTGATTGTTCTTGGATGGATTTGATTTTGAATTGCGTAGTTTTCTGTAGGCAGGCCAAAGGCATCAAAACCAATCGGGAATAATACATTTTTCCCTTCCATTCTCCTTTTTCTGGAAATTACTTCTAAAGATAAATAAGCTCTTATATGGCCGATATGCATTCCCGCTCCACTTGGATAAGGAAACTCAACTAAAGAATAATATTTTTCTTTTTCAGAATAATCATTGGCATTAAAGTATTTATTGGAATACCATTCCTTTTGCCATTTCTTTTCAATTGATTTTTCATCAAAACTCGGTATAAATTCACTCATCTTAATCATCCTTTCTAAATAAAAAGTCCTCTACAAAATGTAAAGGACGAAATCTTTCCGTGGTACCACCTTAATTCCAGAATAAACTGGCTCTTTAATATCTTTTGATAACGTAAGATTTACGGGTTTTGCTCACGAGTTGCACAAAACCTACTCCATAGACTAATTCAAAAAAATCATAATGTTAGGTTTCACCATATCCTAACTCTCTTATTAAAGATGTAATTTTTTTTACTTTTTCTACTTCACTGTATTTACATGTATTATAACACAACTATTCAGTTATTGACAACATTTATTGTTGATTAAAGCTTAAATTCGTCATCAGAATCATCTTCAGTTTCTTCTTCCTCGTTTTCATCAACTTCTTCAGTTACTTCAGTTTCATCATTCTCTGGATTTACATATCCGCCACCACTTTTGTTTAATACCCTGAAGTGTAACTCTTTTTGTAAAGCAAAGACACTACGATATGCAAACAACATTAAGATAAAGAAAAAAATCATATCAAAGTTAAGTAAATTGTAAACCGCGAACAAGAAGGCCATTGGCGTTGCCGCGAAGACTAACATTTTAAAAATCTTTTTATAAGAAATCATCGAGCGAAAACGCATAAAGGGAATGGTTGAAATAAAGACTATAAATAATAAAATTATAGTATTAGAAATAATCCCCATCGTAATTCCCGCTGAGATAATGCTGAATTTCAAAATTGCGATTGCTTCTTCAAGGGTATCGATTCCATATGTTGATAAAAAAGTCAAAGAATTTATTGTTTGGTCTCCAACTACAACTGTTAATCTTTCCCCTTGAAGAATTAGTGCAAAATCACCTAAATCACCGATTTGACTGATTAGTGCAGTTTCTTCTAAAAGGTAAATATTAAAATCATAGACGTCAAATTTGTTGTTGACATCATAATTTTCACCAGTGCATACTAAATTATTGGCAATGACTTCACAACCAGAATTTTCAGTTGTGATTTCTGTAGGTTTTTGCGAGATATAAAAAACAACTGTTGATATCGACATCAACAAGACTAAGACTAAAATATATAGAAAAACAAAACCACCTTTTTTATTATGGTAATTTATAATATTTTTCGGATATACAATACTATTAGTAAAAACTTCAAACATAATATCACCTTGTATAATTATAACATCTTTTTACCTATCTTCAAGAAAAAATCACTTTAATGATAACTGGTTATCAAAATATATCATTAAAGAAAATATTCATAAGAATAAAAGTCCAAACTTATGATATAATTTTTTTGTAGGTGAGACAATGAATTATTTTACTGAAGAAAAACATTATAATACCTTAAATAATTACCTTAGGGATCGCTTTGGTTCTAAGGTTTTTAAGATTGCCTTGAATGGGGATTTCACCTGTCCTAATCGTGATGGGACTATCTCTAAAGCCGGTTGTATCTTCTGTTCAGATCAAGGAAGTGGAGAATTCGGTGGCAGACATTCCGACAGTTTGGAAATGCAATTTAACAGTATTAAAGAAATGATGCATTCAAAATGGAAAGATGGATTATATATTGTTTATTTCCAATCTTTCAGCAACACCTATGGTCCAATAAAGAAACTGAGAAAAATCTATAATGACGCTCTTGGTCTTGATAAAGATATCATCGGTTTAAATATCGGTACTAGACCGGATTGTTTTAATGATGATATCTACGCTTTACTTCAGGAATTAAATGAAAAAACATATTTAACTGTCGAGCTCGGTTTACAGTCAATGCACGACGAAACATTAATTAAAATTAATCGAGGACATGATAGGAAAACATTTGTTGAAACTGTAAAAATACTAAGAAAACTCGGAATTGACGTGGTTGTCCATATCATCAACGGTTTACCTGGAGAAACTGAAGCAATGATGATAGAAACCGCCAAATTTGTTAATGCGCTTGATATACAAGGCGTTAAAATTCATATGCTGTACATCCTCGAAGATACACCTTTGGCTAAACTTTATGCTCAAAAACCATTTCCTTTGCTAACCTTAAAAGAATATGCTGATATTACTGTCAAACAATTAACTTATCTTAATGATAAAATAATCATTCATAGAATCACAGGTGATCCTGATCGAAGCCAACTAATAGAACCGATGTGGACATTAAAAAAATTCATAGTTGCTAATGAAATCGATAAAATAATGCGCAAGAATAATTTATATCAAGGAATCAATTGTAGGAGTGAAAATCATGAATAAAAAAGCCCATTTATCCGGAGTGGCTTTCAGCATCATTTTTGGGTTTTCTTTTATGATGTCAAAAACCGCTTTAAATTATATATCGCCTTTAGGATTGATTGCTTACAGGTTTCTATTAGCATTTTTAGTCTTTGAAATCTTAAGACTTACAAAAGTAATCAAAATTCATATCAATAAAAAATTTATGTTTTCAATCATGTTGGTAGCTATCTTTCAACCAATAATGTATTTTTTATTTGAAACCTATGGCTTGGCAAAAACCTCAAGTGCTGAAGCGGGACTGATGATAGCCTTAATTCCGATTTTCGTTACTATCCTTTCGAGTTTAATTTTAAAGGAAAAACCATTATTGTCACAAGTGTTTTTTATTCTCTTGAGTGTAGTTGGTGTAATTTTTATTCAGTTATTTAAATCAGGATGGAGCTTTGAATCCTCTTCTTTAGGTTTCTCACTATTATTACTAGCAGTAATCTCCGCGGCTTTATTTAACATTGCATCAAGAAGTGCTGCTAAAAGTCATAAGCCTCATGAAATCACTTATGTGATGATGTTAATGGGAGCTATTAGTTTTAATTTAATCTATTTAGTTGAATTAATTATCAAAGATGATTTATCACGGTATTTCTCTAATTTAGGCAATATTCAAGTCATTTTACCTATTGTATATCTTGGCGTAATTGCGTCAATTTTCGGTTTCTTTTTAGTGAATTATTCATTAAGTAAACTTCCAGCTCATATCTCAAGTATCTACTCTAATATCGCAACTATCGTCGCTGTTATCGCAGGTGCAGTTTTCTTAAATGAACAAATCTATTACTACCATATCATCGGTGGATTGATGATTATTACTGGAGTTTATGGAGCGGCTAGAATTAATTATTTACGGAATAGGAGATTAAGAAATGATCAAAATAACAGAGTTATCCCATAAAATAGTCTTAGAAAAAGCAAAGATAAACTTAGCTGTCGACATGACTATTGGAAGAGGTAATGATACATTATTTCTCGCTAAAAACGCTGAAGCAGTAATCGGTTTTGATATTCAGCCTGAAGCAATTACTTTAACAACTGAGTTATTGAATAACCATAACATAACTAATGTCAAACTGATTAATGACACCCATGAAAACATTCTTCAATATATAACCAATCTTGTTGATGTCGTAATTTATAATTTAGGTTACCTTCCTAACGGAAATAAAGATATTAAAACCGAAAAAGAATCTACTATAAAATCTTTAGAGTCATTACTGACAATTTTAAATAACAACGGTTTAATTGTTATTGTTTTGTATCATCATAATCAAGAAGAAATAAATGCAATTCTTGAGTTTGTTTCAAATATGCCTGATTCATACGACGTATTGAAGTATCAAGTTTTAAACAAGGGAAATTGTCCTTTTATCATTAGTATAGAAAAAAGATAGTGAATTTTTCACTATCTTTATTGTTTATCCATAAAAGTATGATAATTGTGCATCTTCATTATTTTTGAATAAATATTGAAAGGAAAGTATGTAAGTTTTTGATTGAACACAATAATTTTACTATCTCTTACTCTTCTTAATTCTTCTAAATTCTGATAAGTCTCAACGATATACTTATTGTCTTCTGCTTCTAAATCAATCGTTTGATAGACTTCGTCAATTATCTTGAGTAAGTTACGCTTTTCTTCATGAGGTAATTGTTTGATAACAACATTGGTATAAGATTCTAATTTTGAATGCTCATAAAACTTAAATAATAAATTTACCAGTTTTCTTAATTCAATCTCAAATTTTGAGTTGATACGGAAAACTTTTTTATATTCTGTCTGCAAATCTCTGACAATGAAGAAAGATGCAATTCCGATAATCACCAACAATACTCCAACAAAAATGGCGATATCAAGGAAGATACTCATAAAGGATAAAACCATTTATCTCACACCCTTCGGCAAATACTGTTTTAGTATTTCAACCATATCTAACTGTTCCCAAGGTAATTCTATATCATCACGACCGAAATGTCCATAAGCAGCTATTTGTTTATAGATAGGTCTTCGTAAATTCAATTTTTCAATAATTGCTTTTGGTCTTAAATCAAAATGCTTGTTTACTAGGCTTAAGATTTCATTTTCAGGAATTTTGTTTGTTCCAAAAGTATCGATACCGACACTTAAAGGTTTTGCTTCGCCAATTGCATAAGCAACTTGAAGTTCAGCTTCATCAGCTAAACCGCTAGCTACGATATTTTTAGCAATATATCTCATCATATAAGCTGCAGAACGGTCTACTTTAGACGGGTCTTTTCCCGAAAAAGCGCCACCGCCATGGTGAGCTCTACCACCATAAGTATCGACAATAATTTTTCTACCAGTTAAACCCGAATCGCCAGATGGACCGCCAACCACAAATCTTCCGGTTGGATTGATATGGATTACAGTGTCTTCTGTTAAATAGGTATTAGGTATTATCGGTTTAATAACATATTCAATTAAGTCTTTTCTAATTTGATCTTGAGTTATTTCTGGAGCGTGTTGCGATGATATTAGAATATGAGTAAAATACTCACATTCACCTAAATCATTAAAAACGGCTGTTACTTGTGTCTTCCCGTCAGGTCTAAGATAACTTAACGTTCCGTCTTTTCTGACCTTTGATAATTGATATGCTAGTTTAGATGCATAATAATGAGTTATCGGCATTAATGTTTCAGTTTGGTTAATTGCATAACCGAACATCATCCCTTGATCTCCTGCACCTTGTTCTTTATCTTTAGATTCGTCAACACCGATGGCGATATCTTGAGATTGTTCATTGATGCAAACCAATACAGCTAAGTTTTCAGCGTCAAATCCGTATTTACCTCGGTCATAACCGATACCAGCGACAGTATCTCTAATAATCTTTTGCATATCAACATAAGTCTTAGTGGTTATTTCACCAGCTACCAAAACCAAACCGGTAGACACAACTGTCTCTACCGCTACTCTAGCATCTTTATCTTCTGTAAGTATTGCATCTAATATCGCATCTGAAATTTGATCACAGATCTTGTCCGGATGGCCTTCAGTCACCGACTCAGATGTAAAATATTTATACATAAAAAAGTCTCCTATTCCTTAAGCAAAATGATAATAAATTGATTCAAAATCATCCGCGTATTTAACAAATCTATCAACTATTTGCGGATCAAAATATGGGTAAAACTCAAGACGAATCAAGTCAATCGCTCTTTGATGTTTTAACTCATGTTTATAATTTCTTTGTTGCCTCAATATTTCATAAATGTGACTTAGTAATATAACTTGTGACTCACGATTATTTTGTATACCGTTCATCTCTTTAATGAAATCTTGATTAACAGTTTTTTCAAAATGAGCTCTAACAATATCTTCAGCTTTTTTATCTAATTGAAGTCTTTTGATAATAACTGAACCAATAATTGTCTTTTCTCTTATACGGTGATAATCACTCTCTTCTAAATGATCTTTTCCTTCAAAATCATCGGTATTCAAAATTTCTCTTTTATTGATATGAATCAATGAATAATCGTATATTTCTTGACAAAGCTTTGAAGAATAACCTAAGAAGTTTCCTAATTTCGCAGCCATTTCCGCAACTCTTTTTGCTGCTTTAGCAAAATTCTTTTCGATTTTGTCTTCGCCTCTTTGCTTGTAAACTGTGATTACGTCAAAAACGTCAGATACTACAGCCTTAAAATCTTTTTCCATCGCTTGCCGTTTAAGTAACTCTTGTTTTCTTTTATTATTGATATCTTCTGATATTTTTACCGTAGAATATAACCCAATCATAAAGATTGCTAGGACTAATGTTCTTAAAAAGATATCAATTAAAACCGCACCATTATTGGAAATCAAGAAATTCCAAAGATTAGTGAAGTTATCAGCATAAATATATAGAGGATAAAGAATAATTACATGGATGATTGTCATTACGATAATCGTAACTTTAAAAACAACATTAAGCAATTTTGGATCTTGATAAAGAGCAATTACTACTAGGGCAAAATAAATTAAAGAATATCCAGCTTGAGTTATTGAAAAGAATCCACCTTCTAAAGAATCACCTAAAGTCAGTCTTAATTTGATATATACCGTAACTGCCATCATTAAGATATAAATCCCACTAATGTATTCAGCCATCTGTTGTTTTTGAAGTGTCATAGGTTGTTCCATATTAATTTTTTTAACGGTTTTTCCGGTAAAAAACATTACTAGGAAAATAACAAAAGTGACAATTAAATTAACATTACGATTTAATCCTGAAGAACCAATCAAAGTAAATAATAAAAAAACTATATTGGTTATGAAAATAATATTTCTGATTACTCTGTTCTTTCGGTATAAAACCTGTTTTTCATCAAGGATATCAATCCCCGCTTCAAAACTAAAGCGTTTAGTAAAGAAATCAGATATCTTATTTCCTAATTTTGATTTTTTTGCTATTCCTGAAACCTCTAAATGTTTAGCATTAACCGCAACTTTATTCTCATCAAACTTATTTTTGAAAGAAGTAATCTTGAAAAAATCAACCAACTTTTCTATAAAGCCCTTTTTTCTAGATTTTCCTTGAGAGACCTTGTTAAAATAATCGTCAATTTTCTTTGAACCTAAGTCATTGATATCCCCTCGTTTTTTTGAATCATTTTTTCTAAAAAACTCATCTAAGGTTTTTTCACGATTATCCAACTATAGTCACCTCCTTTGGTTTAAATAAAAAAAACAGTGATTAGAATAATTGTGGTTCTTCGATTACGCTTGGATCTTTTCTTGCTTCATTTTCGTTTTCAATTTGCGCAACTCGAGTTGAAGCAGCTGCCGCTACTGCGCCAACGATATCATCTAAAAATGTATGACAAGCAGCTTTATCGCCTTTGCCATCATAATTAAGTTTTGCTACTATTCCTGGTTTGTTGACATCGATATCACCAAAATTAGTTTTGCCGATTGTACCATAAAGACCAGCAAGTTCAATTCCAAAGAGCTCGTCAATTCCAAACATTCCTAAATCAGAAGCAAGGATTGATTGAATTGGACCTTGAAAAGCTTTTTCTTCAGTCAATCGATCAATTTCAGCTCCAAGTTGTAAGATATGGAAAACATCTCTTAATGACAATATTTTTTCCACTGATTCCAAACACTCTTGGTAAGAAATACTGTCATTCCATTTTGATTGTTGTCTAAAGGCAATTTCAGCAATTTCTGAAACTTGTACTCCCCGTTTATTCAACATTTCAATATTCATAGTTAACATTTCTTCTCGAGAAAAAAGATTTTTATCTCTATTCATTTACCAACACCTCAACTTTATTTGTGAATAGTATATTTAATTCTAACTAGATATTATAACATAATATCTTGGATTTATAAATAATCATTTTAAAATCTGACCTTCAAAAAACAGCGTTTTTCCTATTCCGTTCATGAAAGCAATAATATCCATCTCGTTTTTACCTTCAAGCTGGACACGCTTAAAAATGATAATACCATTACTTGTTTGAATGTGAAGACCTTTCTTATTTATCTTAACCACTTCACCAATATTTGCACTTAAATTATTTTTATTAAATTCAGTTTCAAATACTTTTAATTTCTTGTTTTCAATCATCATATTAGCTACTGGCCAAGGATTAAGACCTCTTATAAAATTATATAACTCTTCAGCTGTTTTAGAAAAGTCAATTATCAATTCTTCCTTTTTAAAATTATAGGCATAAGTAACCTTTTCTTCATTCTGAGGAATAGCTTTAACTTCACCTTTTAAAAGTTGTTCCATAGTCTTTAACAACAAATCTCTTCCTAGGATGCTTAACTTGTTTTCTACAGTTTTCACGTTATCTACTTCGCTTATTTTACACACTGCCTGAGAAAGAACAAAACCGCTGTCTAAAGCCTTTTCCATATAGATGATACTTACGCCAGTTTCTTTTTCTCCCGCCATAATTGCTTTATGCATTGGTGATCCCCCACGGTATTTTGGCAACAAAGATGCATGAATATTTATCGCTTGGAACTTGCTGTGATGAAGAACAACTTCAGGGATAATTTGACCATATGCAGCCACAATTATAAAGTCAAATTCCTCCCTTACAATTCTATCAAAATCTTTCTTGATTTTCTCGGGTTGAAATAATTCAATCCCTAATTCAACTGCTTTTTCTTTAACCGGAGTACCTTGTAAAATTTGTTTTCTACCCACTGGTTTATCCGGCTGAGTAACAACTAAATCAACACCATATTTTTGGTGTAAACCTTCTAATATTAAAACTGCAAAATCCATACTGCCCATAAAGCATATTTTCATAATATTACCACCTATCCAACATTAGGATAATTATCAACATTGATAAATATATCTTCAGTAAGGTATTTATCAACTGTTTGATTAATTATTCCTAATACATTATCTTGTTCACGATATTTAATCAAAACTGATGCCATGTATTTGTTATTAATTTTCATTGTCTGATCCATTGCTGGACCCAAGACAATAATCTTTCCTTCATAATTTCTTTTTATATCTTTAGCAAACTCAATTCCTGCATAAAAAATATCACGAATCTGTTTACCAGAAAACATTACTTCAATTAAGTAATAAAAAGGCGAATATCTAGCAATTCTTCTTATCTTCATTTCATGTTGATAAAAACCTAGGTAGTCACTGTCACAAGCATATCTTATAGCATAATGATCTGGATTCATTGCTTGGATAATAACTTGTCCTTCTATACTTCTTCGCCCCGATCTTCCCGATACTTGCATAATCAATTGGAATGTCTTCTCTGGCGCTCTAAAATCAGGGACAAATAAATTCGAGTCTGCCTGAATTATTCCTACTAAAGTAACTCGCGGAAAATCTAAACCTTTAGCTATCATTTGCGTACCAATTAAAATATCTCCTTCATGTGCGAATTTATTTAATAATATCTCATGAGCATTCTTTTTTCTAGTGGTGTCATTATCCATTCTTAGAACTCTTGCTTGTGGAAAATTTTCATGAAGAAACTTCTCAATTTTTTGGGTTCCACTACCCATAAAATTGAGCTCTGTAGATCCGCATCTTGTACATTGGTGCGGTGTTTTTTCCTCATGATTACAATAATGACATTTTAAAGAATGCGAATATTCATGATAGGTTAAAGAGATATCACAATTAGGACACTTAAACACAAAACCACATTCTCGACAGATTACAAAGTTTGAAAAGCCACGACGATTTATCAATAAGATAATTTGTTCTTTAGCTTCTAAACGCTTATTTATTTCCTCAAATAACTTAGCGGAAAAAGGCGAATCATTGCCATTTTTAAATTCGTTTAGCATATTGACAACTTCTACCTTAGGCAACTTAGAATTCAATGCTCTTTCTTTGATTTCTAGTAATTCATAATATCCTTTTTTTGCCCGAGCATAAGATTCAATGTTTGGAGTGGCTGAACCCAATACTAAAGGGCTATTATGTAGTTTGCTTCTTCTTTCTAAAATATCAACGGCATAGTAAATCAACCCAGATGTTTGCTTATATGTTGATTCATGACATTCATCAACAATCACTAATCCAATATTTTCAAGGGGTGCGAAACAAGCACTCCTTGCACCAATAACAATCCGCGCTTCTTTTCTGATAATCCTACGCCATTCATCATATTTTTCTCCAGCAGAAAGACCGGAATGAAGTGCAGCTACCAT
The DNA here is from genome assembly GCA_002345425.1 of Caryophanales bacterium UBA2298. Classification (GTDB taxonomy): domain Bacteria; phylum Bacillota_I; class Bacilli_A; order Izemoplasmatales; family Hujiaoplasmataceae; genus UBA2289. The sequence goes on from DDWA01000034.1 coordinate 24,974, forward strand.
GGTTGAAAATCGACTCTTAAACCTCGATATCATCATTGGCGTCAATGATATTTCCGGTACAAGTAATAAAATATTTTTACCCTCATTGATGATGTTTTCAATCGCTTTTAGATATATTTCAGTTTTACCTGATCCTGTTACTCCATGTAAAAGAAAGATTTTATTATGATTTTTTTCACGCATAATCTTATCTAAAGTTTCCTGCTGAATATCATTGAGAGTAATTTCTGAATTATTGACAGGATAAAGGTTTTCAATCTTCCGATAAACTTCTTTTTCATATATTTCTAGATAACTGTTCTTTTCTAGAGTATTAACAACTGAAGAACTGACATGTACTTTCTTTAACAAAATCTGTAATAACTCTTCATTTCCAGAAAGTTTAGCAAAATAATCAAGTACTTTTTCTTGTTTATCGGTAATTTTCTCTATTGGTTTGTTAGTTCTTCTAACAAACTTTTTTGATAAAGTGTTTTGTCTATCTTTGATATCATAGCTTTGAAATAGATTATTATTTTTAATTTCTTGATTTATTAGTTTATATTTATTTTCAGGTATATTATCAAGATAAACTTGAGATTGAAATTCAAAGATTGATTCTAGTTCCGGATGTAAATCTTTACTGTTTAAAACTTTAATCTTCGGTTTATAAATTACCTTTAAGGCTGAAGGTAAAATAGTCTCAAGTACTCTTATCAAAAGCGTATTACTTTCAAAACTGATTTGTTTTGCTAAATCAATTAATTCTTGATTAAGATAAGATTCTAAATCTAAAACTTTATGTATCGACTTCAGTTTTTCTGGATACTCACTACTTTCCACAAAACTGAGAATAAAACCCATAATTTTTCGATTTCCAAAAGGCACAATAACTCTAGATCCAAGTTCAATAAAATCCCTGAAAGATTCAGGAATTAAATAGTCGTAAGTCTTATTAACATTCTTGGCTTTAACGTCGACTAACACTTGGGCAATCATTATCGTTCTCCTTAATAATCAATTATACCAAATAATCCGATACATTTAAATATTATCTAAACATTTATGAAAAACCTCATCGCTAATCAATTGCAATTATCACTGATAAAAGTTATAATATTGATGTTAAATTAATTATGAAAGGAATTTATTATGAACAATAAAATTCAATTAAAGGAGGAGGCATTGGTATTCGCTCTTGGTGGACTCGGTGAAGTCGGAAAAAATATGTACTGTGTTCAATACCTAGACGAAATAATCATCATCGATTCTGGCCTTTTATTTCCAGACGAACATTTGATGGGTATCGACTATGTAATTCCCGATTATACTTATCTTGTTGAAAATGAAGACAAGATAAAAGCCCTAATCATATCTCATGGTCACGAAGATCATATCGGTGGTATACCTTTCCTTTTAAGACAAGTGACAATTCCGGTAATCTATGCTTCAGGATTAAGTCATGGACTTATTCAAGCTAAGCTAGAAGAAAGAGTTGATTTCCCAGTAAATCTGCAAAAATATGAAGAAGACGATATTATTAAATTTACTAATCTTCAAGTGACTTTTTTCAGAACCAATCACTCAATCCCAGATTCTTTTGGGTTGAAGATTACAACACCACAAGGAGTAATTGTCCATACTGGTGATTTTAAGTTTGACTTTTCACCAACAGGTAATGACTCAAACTATCAAAAAATGGCAAAAATTGGTGAAGAAGGCGTTTTATGTCTTTTATCCGATTCTACCAATGCTGAATTGGAAGATTTTACTACTTCTGAAAAAGTTGTTTCCGAAAACATTAAGGAAATGTTTGAATCGATTGACGGGAGAATCATCATCTCTACTTTCGCTTCCAACATTCACAGGATCCAACAGATTGTTGAAGCTTCAGTTGCAACTAACAGAAAAGTTGCTGTCTTTGGCAGATCAATGACTAAGAACATTGATGTTGGATACAAATTAGGATATATCAGAGCTCCTAAGGGTACATTTATTTATACTAGAACCAAATCGGAGATAAGAGATCGTAACTTAACAATTCTTTGTACGGGATCACAAGGTGAACCTTTAGCGGCTCTGACAAGAATCGCTGCTAACACTCATAGACAAATCGCTTTAATTCCTGGAGACACTGTTATTCTTTCTTCTTCACCAATTCCTGGTAATTTAGAAAGTGTTAACAGGACGATAAACATGCTTTATAAGCATGGTGCTAATGTTGTTACCCAATCACCGTTTGCTGATGTACATGCATCCGGCCATGGTGGTCAAAATGAACTTAAACTGATGTTAAAGTTGATGCGTCCACAATACTTTATGCCAATTCATGGTGAATATAGAATGCTCAAACTCCATACTAAATTAGCTATTGATGCAGGCGTTAAACCAGAGAATACCTTTATCATGGAAAATGGCGACGTTTTGGCACTAACACCTGATAACGCTTATATTAAAGATAAGATAAAAACCGCTGATATTTATGTCGACAGCGAAAGTATTGGCGAAGTCGGTTCTTTAGTTATTAAAGACCGTAGAGAGCTTTCAGAAGATGGTTTGCTATCAGTAATTTTAACTATATCACAAGCTAATTATGAAGTAATGTGTACACCAAACATCATTTCCCGTGGATTTATATACTTAAAAGAAGATGATAAAATGACCAAAGATATGCAAGAAATAATTCTCGATGTTACTGAAAAGTATCTTAATCATAAACATAAACTGAATATGTCGGGAATGAAAAATGATATTATAAAGTCATTAAGAAAATACATAAGTGATGAAACAAGAAGAGAACCGATGATAATGCCAGTAATTATGGTATTGTAATATATTCATTAAGAGTAAACTAAACAAAACAAAAGAAAGCAACTCAGCATAAAATACTGAGTCGCTTTTTTATTACGTAAAATTTAGGATTTTAGTAATTTGTTACTGAATTGCTTCGATAGCATCTGTAACAGCTGCTATGAATTGTTCTTTTGTAAGATTACCACTTGCAAAGTTAGTGTAGATTGGTCCTAATGTATCCATACCAAATCCACTAGGCATATCATTTTGCCACCAAGCATAAATCTTGCCTTCGCCCATCCATTCAACAACTGCTTGTGAAAGTGGACCAGCTGGAACTAAGGTAACAGATTTGAAAGCTGGAACCATTCCTGCGTCATTAACCATGTATTCATGACCTGCTGTTGTTGATGCTAAGTCATTTAAGAAAGCTTTTGCAACATCAATAGAGTCTGAATTCTTATTGATTACATAGTATGAAGGTGCCGAAACGAAGATTGAATCATTTGTACCCGCTGCTGATGCATGAGGTGCATATCCCATTTCAAATTGTCCGCCATTTTCATCAAAATAAGATAATAGATTTGGATCAATCCAGTTACCTTGATGAATAAATGCTGCTTTTCCAGAAGCAAACTTACCAACTTGTGTATCATAAGTTCCTTCAAGAAGAATTGTTTCATCCGCATAATTAAATAGTAATTCTACCCAGTCTGCATAAGCAGTAAGCCTTGCTGTATTAACAACACCATCATTCAAATCATCAATTACTGATGAGTCTGAATAACCTAGACCTCCAGATAAATAACCATTAAAGTTATGAAGACCTGTAACCCAAGTCATACCAGATGCTGCAGCCATTGATACAACCGCATAATCAGTCATACTGTTTGCATCATAATAAGATTGAATAGCAGCAAATGCAGTTTCATAAGCAGCTAGAGTTGTAAGTGTTGCAGGATCTACTCCAGCGTCTTCAAGAATTTCTGCGTTGTAACCCATACCCCAACCTTCAACAGCTACTGGGAAGCCATAAGCAACGCCGTCAACCATGAATTCAAGGTCTGTGTCTGTTAACCATTCTTCACCTGTTAAAGCAAGAATGTTGTTTTGGTACTCATTGTAACCACCCATACCTTCGATAACAAAGATATCAGGTTGATTAGCGGATTGGAATTCAGCTAATATTTGAGTCCCATATTGACATGAGTCTCCACCACAAGTAATAACTTCAACATCTACATCATTTGCTAATCCCCAAGCTTCTGCGTACGCAGTTAAAGTTGCATCGATTTCCACTTTGTTTTGGAAAATCCTTAATGTTTGTGTTGGAGCTGTTGTATCTGTAGTTGCACCACCGCATCCTACAAATCCAACTATTGTAACTAAAGCAACTAAAAATAATAAAACTTTTTTCATAATTTCCTCCTATTTTTTTGATTTTTAGTTTTAAAAACTTTTATAATCACACTGATAATTGTCTTTGATTAAAATTTTATCAGTGTAGATACCTATTAATATTGGTTTTGATACTTTTATATTAACCTTTGAATCTAAGGAAACAGTTATGTCTATACCTTGGTAATTGATTTTGGTTTCAATACCCTTCATACCTTTAGGTAATATTGGGAAGAAAAAGATTTGTTCATTATCAATCTTAAAGCCAAATATTCCCAATAAAATCGCAAGATAGATCCCGCCTGAATTTGCAATATGCAACCCATGATCGGTATTGTTATTAAGGTTTTCAAAATCCATAGCAATTGTATCTTCTAAAAATTTTGTCCCTAAATCCACTAGTCCTAACCTTAACGCGACAATGGCATGGATGCATTTTGAAAGGCTAGAATCATGGGTCGTACGTTTTAGATAATAATCAAAATTATTTCTTAAGATTTCTAAATTATCACTATCCAACAAAATCATTGAGAGTAAGACATCCGCTTGTTTTAAAACTTGGTGTCGATAAATAAATAACGGATGATAATGAAGCAGCAACGGAAAAGTATCCTTAGGCACACTATTTAAATCAAGCTCTGCTTTTGTTAGAAATGACGAATCTTGTGCATAAATGCCTAATTTCTCATCAAAAATTATGTTCATTGTTTCGCTGGCTAATTGATATTCAAGAATTTCTTTTTCTAAAACATCAAATTTTTCAATCTGTGTTTTTAAATTCACTTTGTTTTTCTGATAAAAATCTACCAAAAAACTAAACTGATATTTTGTCATTGAATTGGTAAAATAATTATCATTTACTAAAGTAGTATATTCATCGGGGCCAGTCACATTATTAATATGAAATTTTCCTTGATTATAATTACCAGCAGCATATAGGAATCTTGATGTTTCCAACAAAATTTCAAAACCGTAATTAATCATGAAATCAAGATCTTTGGTCAGTTGATAATATTTGATGTATGCATAGGCAATATCAGCATTTATATGATACTGGGCGCTACCGGCAAGGAAATACGGACTGGCTTCATAACCATTGATTGTTCTCCAAGGGAATTTAATTCCTTTATCAATTCCTTGATTCAAGGCTTCTTCTTTTGCTTCTTTGAGTTTATTATAACGATATAATAATAATTTCTTAGCAATCTCCGGATGATTAATGGTAAAGAACGGAACCATATAGATTTCTGTATCCCAAAAATAATGTCCCTCATATCCCTCACCGGTTAAGCCTTTGGCAGGAATACTTACTAAATCACTATCAAGAGCACTAGAATACAGTTGGAAAAGATTATACTTAACTCTTCTATCCATTTCTTCATTGCCATAAATATTTAAGTGGGTTTTATCCCAAAAATTATCGAGATGCTTTTTTTGAAGATTTAGAAAATAATCAAAATTCTTATTTTTAATCTTTTGATAAATCTCTTGATTACTTTTAACTGTTTCATCATGAATGGTCGAAGGTGTATAAATTACAAACTTTTCTAAGGAGAATTCATCATTTTTTTCTAAGAAAAATTCTTCTGAAGCTTCGATTCCATTTTTTGAAGTTTCAATTTTTAGATTTTGATTATGAAAACAACCGGTAACTATCGACATTCTTGATTTTGTCGTTGATGCTTTTATCATTGCGTAATTGTTATCAATAATAATATCATTTAGTAAAAGCTGAGCTTCTGAAGGTTTATGTATTCTTGAATCTAAACGTTCATTTTTCATCGGTTGCGGCAAGCTCAATTTCGATACTACTCTGACATTGGCGTTACCGTTTAAAATCTTGATACTGATTTCTAGAACAAAAAGTTCTCTAATCTCAAATAAAACCAATCTTCTTTCAGTAATTAAAACATTCAAATGATCTTTAGTTTTATAAAGCGATTCACGCTTATATAAACCTGTGGATAAATCTAATTCTCTTTTTAAATTAATTAATTCCGCTGTTTTTAAATTTAACTGTTTTCCGTCAAGATAGAATTCAACGGTCTGTCCATCAATAACGTTGATAATTCTTTGACCGATTTGCGGGAATTTAGGTGAGTTTTCTTCATAAATATAGTTGTAGAAATTCAAGAAACCATTAACTAACGTTTCTTTAATATGATTGACTCCATAACCTTCAGCGAAATTACCACGAACACCAATTAACCCGTTTTGTAAGGTAAATATTGACTCATCAATTAATAACTCTTCTTCCTTTAAACGATTATCTCTGATAACTAACATATCATTTTATCGCTCCTGAAGTCATACCTTTGATGATGAACTTTTGGGCGAATAAGAAAAGAATTATAACTGGAATAGCCGCTAATAAGACACTGGTAAGCAATAAATCCCATTGACGGACATAAGCTCCAGCAAGATTAGCAACTGCTAAAGGAAGTGTTCTTACTTCACCGGTAATACCGATAACTAATGATGGTAATAGATAGTCGTTCCAAATCCATAAACCATTCAAAACTAATAAAGTTACAAAAATTGGTTTTAAGATTGGAATGATAATTCTGAAAAATAATTGCGGCCTAGTACAGCCGTCGATAATCGCAGCCTCTTCAATATCCATCGGAATCGACTTAATAAAACCATGGAACATGAAAACTGACAAAGGTGCACCAAAACCAATGTAAACCAAGATAATTCCGTGATATGTATCTTTCATATCTATTCCGAGATTAACACTAATTAATTCTAATAATCTTACTAGTGGTAACATAACAACTTGGAAAGGAATAACCATTCCACTTAAGAACAGTAAGAAAATAAATTTAGAATATCTTGTCTTGGTTCTTACTAATACCCAAGCAGCCATGGCAGCGAAGATACCAATTGCTAAAAGACTGCCGCTGGTAATAATTAATGAGTTAAAGAATGAATTCCAATATCTCATTCGATCTGATGTTAAGATATTGGTTAAGTTACTCCAAAACACATCAAATGAACCAGAAAACGCTAAAGGATTCTCTACAATCTGATTAGCGGTTTTGGTAGTGTTTAAAATAATTAATGCGAATGGTGCAAAGAAAAGTACTAAGAGAATAAAAGTGATAATCTCTATATATAGCAAACTCCCTCTACTACCCGTAACTTTGCTGTCAAGATTTTTAAGATATGAGTTCTTACCTTTATAGCGTTTAACTGCACTAAGAGCAGTTAAAAACTTTTTAAATTTAAAACCAAAACTTTCAGTATTAACGACAGCTTGTTTTTTGTTTTTATTAAAAACAGAAACGATAAATTCGCCAAGTTTGATAATTAATAAGATGATTTTTGCTAAGGTAGAAACAACAAATTTAATTGGATTGTAGATAAACAAAACGACAAAAGCTCCAAAAATTGTTGCCACCCATAAACCAAATCTCTTAAAGAGTGATATTATTTTTTTCATTATAATTCCACCTCTTTCTTTTGGTTATAGGTTACTTGAATAACACTGACAACCATCAAGATTAAGAAGAAGACAATTGCTTTAGCTTGACCAATACCCATTTGATATCTGTTAAAGGCGGTATTGTAAATATTGATTGCCATTAAATCAAGCGACTTAACGCTGGTATAACCTGGAACACCCATAGCATTAGCTAAATACTCAGGAATCAAAACCGCCGGTCCTCCCTGCGTCAACGCCTGGACGGTGTCATATTGTTTGAATGATGTTACTAAAGTTAAAAATAATGATATTGTAAAAGCTTGAGCTACCAAAGGAAAAATAATTGTTCTCAATCGTTGATAACTGTTAGCCCCATCAATCTTGGAAGCCTCAACTAAATCCTGAGGAACATTTAATAACGCTGCAATATAAATCATCATGATATATCCGGCATATTGCCAAGTAACCACTCCTAAAAGAGCTCCCATTGCTTCTGTTGCGTTAGCTCTTGATCCAATTAAACTGTGACTGAACAATGCAGCTTCTTCAAGTCCAGCAACAGTACCTATAGCTGGAAATACGGAAGAATAAACGAACTGCCAAATATAACCTAATACCAAACCACCAATTAAGTTTGGCATGAAGAATCCTGCTCGATAAACATTCTTGAGTTTAAGTTTTTGTGTTACTAATAATGCTAGAGAAAAAGCAACGACATTAATAATTACAACATTCAATAAGGAGTAACTCACGGTTCGAATAAACGAATAAATGAAAAGATAATCTTTAAAGATAGTTCGGTAGTTATTTAATCCAACATAAATTTCTGATCCACTGTTTAATCCCGTCCAATCAGTAAAGGAATAATATACACCCATAAAAAACGGTACCAACACAAATATGATAAAGCTTCCTAGAGCTGGCAATAAAAATAAAATGAAATTTCGGTTTTTTTGTGCTTGTTCTTTCTCCCCGACAATGTTCTTGTCAAGATAGAAAATGAAGCGGTTTTTACCTTGATATGGATGATATGATTTAACATAAGTAAAGAAACGAATGACTTTATTATTTTTGTCTTTAACAAACTTTCCAAGAATAAATAACAAAAGACCAGATAGTTTTCTAGCTATTAATCTTAATGGTACATAGATAAAAACTAGTGGTATGGCAACAATAAATGCTGCGAGTTTAAAAAGATAAATTAGCAATTTGTTTTCAGTGGAAAAGTCTTTCAGATCATCTTGTTTAACCATTTGAATTCTCCGTTTCTTTGATTATTTTTTTGATAAAATCTAAACTTATTTCTTTATTTTCACTATTAAGAAAATATTCAGGAATAGTTATTTTATTATCACGTTTATAATTGATTAATACTTTTTTTATCTCCAATAGATAAGTATTAGCGGTGACTTCCCAAGTGTAAGTGGTATTCACTCTTTCAATGCCAAGTTTTTGATACATTGAATGATTTTCTAAAGCAATATTCAACCCCTTTGCGATTTTTTCTTCATCAAAGACATCAACTAAAACTCCATACTCTGTGTCTTTTTCTTTAAGAACATCTGCTGGACCTCCATATTTGGTCACAACTGCAGGTAAGCCTGCACTCATTGCTTCAATTGGAGCTAATCCAAAAGGTTCATACAATGCAGTTAAAGTAAAGATAGATTTGTTTTTTGCCATGAATCGATAAAAAGATGCTAATTCAGTTTGTGAATTTATGGATATAAAAGATAATTTGCCATATAAGTTGTGGTCTTTAACTATTAACATTATTTCATCCATAATTTTTAACTCTTCTGGTTTTAAATTAGAATAATCTTTAAAAGCATTGTCTACTCCTCTTAAAGAAATTGCTAAATTAGCTTTTTTTTGAAGGGTTAAATCATTTGCATAAGCTCTAATTAAACCGAGATGATTCTTCTTCTCATCTAATCTGCTTGCTGAGATGATGAATGGTAGTTTAGTTCTTGATTCATCAAGATCACGGTCGATAATTTCTTTGAATTTTTTATTATATAAATTATCAATTTCTTGCGGATATGAACTAAAGACTTTGACATTTGCTCCCGGTGAAGCTACTGCAAATACATCTTTTTTATTTGCGATAACATCAAGATATAAAGTATGATGATATTGTTCTAATTTTTCTTGAATTGTCGATACAAAAATAATATCAGCATATTTCATTGTAGTTCTTTCAGCTTCAATTCTCTTGGCAAAATTATATTTCTTATTTAATGCTTCAAGATCATTATTCAACTGTAATAATTTATCAAGTTTTTGTGCACCTAAAGAATGGCCGGTAAAAGAATAAGGGATATTCATTTTCTTTTTTAAGATCGAAGCGACAATGCCTCCGTCAGCATAATGCCCAGTAATAAAATCAGGGGTATCATTTTGTTTCTCCAAAAATTCAACAATATTTGATGCCCACTCATTTAAGTGTTCCCAAAGTAATTCCTTATTTAAGAATTTTTGGCCACCACAAGGAATTCGGACAATTCTTACATTACCATTTTCTGGGTAACTATCAAATGTTTCAGAAAAAGCATTAAATTTATCATCTTTAATCTGACGAGTAAATATATCAACCCTATGACCTAGTCTCCCCATAGCTAAAGCCAATTCTTTAACATAAACTAATTGGCCGCCAAAGTCAGGATGCTCAGCCCAAAAGGAATCTGACTTATCAAAATTCCCTTGAGGGTTTAAGAAGACAATATACATTAAATCTCCCCTATCTTCAAAAGTCTTTGAAATTCTTCAACATCAAAATCAGGTCCGATAGTTCTCATTTTTAAACTGCTGGCTAATAGTCCCATTTCAAAGGCATTATAAATTGACTTGCCTTTTAAAAGGCCAGCATATAATCCACTCCAAAAAGCATCTCCTGCTCCAGTAGCGTCAACTACTTTTGTAGCTAATGAAGGCATCTTAATCGTCTGATTCTTATATCTGGCAATCAGACCATTTTTCCCTAATGTCATAACGATTAATTTAGCACCTAGATTTTCATAGATATCTAAATATTCCTCAACTGTGTGTTCACCAAAAATTCTTAAGGAATCGTCAAGACTCGGTTTGATAATATCTATTTTATGGATAACCTCTTTTAAGGTTTCTAAACCCGTATGTAAATCATCGTCTAATAAAGGATGATAATTTGGGTCGAAACCTATAAGAGTATTGTTTTCGTGGGCTTTATCTAAAAGAGACAATATCGTAGAACGACTTGGTTCTTTAGATAAAGGCCAGTAGGAAAAATGAAGTAATTCGGTTTTTGCAATATCATTTATCAAACAATCGCTTAAGTAAATTTCGCTATCGGCTGAACGATGAAATATTGGTAAAGGAGAAGAAATTGTTTGATCCATCGAAACAGTAGATGTTTCAAAATCAGTAATGTTAATTTCAGCATTAATTCCCCTAGATTGAATTTGCTGAAGAACATTCTGACCATTCTTATCGTTGCCAACAGCTCCATAGAAACGGTTGATGATGTCTAAATTTGTTAAGTTTTTGCAGATATTAAATGGACTTCCCCCGATAATATTACTGACAAGATTTAAATCACTATGAATAATAGTATCTACTACTACTTCACCAACAATTACAATCTCTAAATCTTTACCGGTAAACGCAAATTTTTCGTTCCAGACCATTTTTATCCTCCAGAAAAAAACTTTTAATAAAAAATGCAAAAACTTATAGCTATCGATAGTGGAAACCTTTCCATGTGTGTATAAAAAAATATAAATGCTCTTATAGCGTTGATTATATCACTTAATGAAAACGCTGTCAATTACATTTAAATTTTTTTATCAGATTTAAACAAATGAATATCAAATTAATGTTTATGCCGTTTGACCCTCAGAAATTTCTACTGGGATGATGATTTTAGTATTAGAATTATCGTTATCAAAATTAACCAATAATTTGACAATTGCTTGTGCAATAGCTTTGGAATCTTGATTAATTGAAGTAATGGTTTTACCAAAATTATAGAATGTTCTTCCGCCATCATAGCCAATAACTTTAATATCTTCAGGAACTCTTTTACCTCTGCCTTCCAATACTTTAATCACTGTGTAAGCAACAAAGTCAGAAATACAGAAAATACCATCAACTTCTGTGTAAGGTTCAAGCAGTTCCCTGAATTGATTGACTGTAACGAAATAGTTTTTAAGAGGATATTCAACATTGATAATATTATCGATATTATGTTTCTTTAATGTATCAAAAAAACCGATTCTTCTTTTTGATACGTCAGTTTTAACTTCAGTATATTCTCCTTGAGCGTCATCACCGATAAACATGATGTTTTTACATCCTTGAGCAAGTAATCTTTCCGCAGCTAATACTCCGCCCATGTAATTATCACTGGCAACATAAGGCACGTCATCGAAATAGCGATCGAAAGAAACAATCGGTAACTTCTTGTTCAAATATTTTTCAACATCATTATTAGTTAAAAGAATAATGGCGTCAACTCGATTGTTTTTTAACATATCTAAATATTGAATTTCTTTTTCCAATCTTTCACTGGAGTTGCATAGCATCAGTTTATACCCGATATCAAATAATTCTTCTTCGACATGATATAATAATTCAGCGAAAAAAAGATGCTTCGAATTAGGCAAGATAAAAGCAACCAGGTTGTTTCTTTGTCTTGTCATACTTCTAGCAATCTCATTAGGTTTATACCCTAACTCTTTAATTACAGCTTCAACTTTATCTCTTGTTTCTTTCTTGACATAGCCAGATTTATTAATTACTCTTGAGACTGTTGCAATACCACATCCAGCTTGTTTAGCCACATCTTTTATGTTTGCCATATTATCACCAATTTCAGTTTTTCTTTTATTTTATCATATTTATTCGAAAAAATGAATGAAATGAAAAACAAAAATATTGGAAATAACTATTAAGAACAAAAATAATTCTTACGAATTATACTTTTAAAACGATTACTTACTAAATAAGTAAGTACGCTTAGGCGTGTTCCAACCTCTAGACCCTATCCAACCGGCTTCAGGCTTACCTTTTCTCAATATATTCAATGCTGCATTTAAATCTGCATTGATTAGCACATTATCTTTACTTATATATAATCCTCTTTTTATCCTTCTACCACTAAAGCTTTCTT
>DDWA01000030.1 GCA_002345425.1 Caryophanales bacterium UBA2298
TTATATTTTGGTATATTAACTGGATTATTAATTTTATTGACTGTTTATACATTAGTTAAAGCAGGTAATATGTATACAATTTATTTACCATTCTTAGGATGGGTGATATAAAATGAAAAAATATCTAAAAAATCATTATGCGGTATTAACTTTATCGTTATTAATAATATTAATATTTGTGTTCGGGGGAATGTTCTCTCGTTACATGACAAATCAAATTGATGTTCACGCTGAAGCCGAAGAATTAAGAGTATTCAATGAATCTTTAATTGCTTTAGCTGGAGTTGGGGATGAAGTTGTTGTTTTTGAATCAGAACAATTAACTAAAGAATACTTGTTGCCGGAATCAGAAACTGAAACTTATCAACCAGAGTTACTTAATGCTTACAAAATTTTAGAAAATGACGAAGAAGTTTCAGTTATTTATGTAATTTCCACTCATGGAAAATATGATGGATTAGAAGTAGCTTATGCAATTGACATCGCAACAAAAACTTTAATTGATGTCAAAGTTATGAACAACAATGAAACGCCAGGTTACTATTCTGCTTTAGATGATGCTTTCTTTGGACAGTTAAGCAATAAAACTTTTGATGATGCAGTCTTTACTATAGATGCAGTTTCCGGTTCAACTTATACATCCAAAGCTTTCGAAACCGGAATGAAATATGCTAGAGAACTTTTTGCAAGAGACTTCGATTTTGAAATTCCAATTATTGTTTATACGATAAATTGGATTGAAAGAAATTATGATTCAGCAACATTCATTACTAAACCATTTATCGCTAATATAACTTATGGTGCTGAAAATAATGTTTTAGAAGCTTATTTTGATAATGAATATAATTTAGTAGAAGTCATTAGTGGTGTTGAACCGGATCAAACATATAAAGATGTGTTTAAGACTGATTTTCCAACAACAACCTTTATTGATGTAAAAACATTTATCACTGCTTATGATGAGACAACAAGAGTAATTACGATAGAAACCATCGCTTACGGTCGAAAAGCACTTATCGTTGAATTTGAACTCAACGCTACTTTAGATCAAGTTATGGCAATGTCTATTACAACTACTCAAACGTATGATTCAGTTAATAATGAAGATTATACCGGCGGAGCACTACCTGCACTTGAAAATGCTTATCGCGATCAATATTTGCTCGATGGATCTTATCTTGATTCTATATCAGGCGCTACAATAACATCAAATGCAATAATAAGAATTTTTACTTTGATGGACAATGTGCTTACAGAATGGGGAGGCAACTAAGATGAATAAAGGTTTTATCTCAGGTATGGTTCTCCTTACTCTTGGACTTGTATGTGGAATCTTACTTTCAGTAGTTAATTATTTTACAGCACCAATAATTACTGAAGAAGAAAATAAAATTAAATACGCAACTCTAGCAGAATTTTATACTTTAGCAGATTATGATTTATCTGAAGTTGAAGGTGATGGAGCTTTTGGTACAATTTATGTTTTAAAAGAAAAAGGCACTGATAATATCGAAGCATTAGTTTATACAGTTAGCGCTCAAGGTTATAGCGACTCACAATTAGTGCAGATGTTAATTGCTGTCAACAGTGATTTATCAGTTGAAGGTTATAAAATAGTGGCTCATCAAGAAACCACAGGTTTTGGTGCTGATATCGTTGAAAATAATTTTAATGTCACTGTTATCGACAATTTAACCAATTTTGATACTGTTGCTGGTGTTACAAAGACATCTAATGCAATTAAAGAATGTTTTACACTAGTTAGCCAAAGAGCAGTAGGGGATTTAGGAGGTGGATTAAGTGAATAAGAAAGAGAATTTTCTTAAAGGTTTTATCAAAGAAAACCCATTATTCGTTTCACTTTTAGGAATGTGTCCTTCCTTGGCGGTAACAACTTCATTAGAAAATGCAATCGGTATGACTATGGGAGTTTTCTTTGTTCTAGTTTTATCTAACTTAATAATCTCATTGATTATGAGTAATCCTAAACTAGCTGTGTTGGTAAAACCAGTTAGAATTCCTGTTTATATCGTTGTTATTGCAACTTTAGTTACAATTGTTGAAATGGTTATGCATGCATTTGTAATTGATTTATATCGGGCTTTAGGCGTGTTTATTCCGTTGATTGTTGTTAACTGTATTATCCTAGGTAGAGCTGAAGCTTTTGCTTCCAGCAACAAACCCGTCGATTCATTGATTGATGGTGTTGGTATGGCTTTGGGTTATGGTGCGGCAATCATGTTAATCAGTATTTTTAGAGAGTTTTTAGGAAAAGGAACTTTAACAATTTGGGGAGACTTACAATTAAATCTTACTTTCATCTTTAATTTCTTGAAGATTGAACCGATAGCAATGTTTATCCAACCAGTAGGAGCTTTCTTAGCCTTTGGATTGATTTTAGCAGGAATTACTGCTATTGCTAACAATCACAAAAATAAATTAGCAAAGGAAGTGACAAATAATGGATAATTTAATTATGATTGCTTTCTCAGCATTTATCATTGAAAATATTATTCTCACTCAATTCCTAGGAATCTGTCCTTTCATGGGAGTTTCAACTAAACGAAGTTCGGCTTTAGGTATGGGTATGGCTGTTATCTTTGTTATGTTAATTTCCAGCTCTGTTACTTGGCTTTTGTACACGTTTGTTTTAGAGACTTTCAACATTGAATACATGCGGACAATCGTCTTTATTTTGGTAATTGCTTCACTAGTGCAAATGGTTGAAACATTCTTAAAGAAAGTATCACCCGCCCTATATAAAGCATTAGGTATTTATCTACCTTTAATTACTACTAACTGTGCAGTATTGGGTGTAGCTATTCTAAATATCTCTAAGGGATATAATTTTGTAGAAATGATTGTTTATACTACCTTCATAGGTTTAGGTTTCTTATTCGTTATGTATATATTCTCGATGATGAGAGAAAAATTGGATTATTCTCCAGTACCAAAAGCTTTTAAAGGTGCGCCAATCGCATTAGTTATAGCAGCAATCTTGGCAATTATATTTTCAAGATTCGGAGGAATTATTTAATGGATATAATTCTACCGGCAATAGTATTGGCTGTTTTAGGTTTTGTAATGGGTTTACTGATAAATTATGTTGCTAAAGTTTTCTATGTTGAAGAAGATCCTTCAATTGAAGAAGTTGTAGAGTTATTACCAAAGTATAATTGTGGGGCTTGCGGGCATCCTGGTTGTAAAGAAATGGCAATTGCACTTTTAAACAAAGAAAACAAACCAGCAGATTGTAAACCGATAAGGAAAGAACAAATTCCTGTAATTCAAGAATATTTAGATAATTATTTTAAAAACAAATAACAAACAAAATAAATATAAAAAATTCAGTAATTTAGAAATTTCTAGATAGCTGAATTTTTTTTTATTTTCATAGGAAATTGTATTTGCATACGAATACGATAATTTATATTACTATGGTTGGTGTTAAATTCTCTTCTCTTAAATATATCATATTTACTATTTAAATAGAAAAAGATGCTAGTAATTTAATACTAACATCTCTATATTTGACTTTTTTTATTTATCTAATAAATATAGGCTATTATATGTTTTTTTATTGACTTAAGGGATAAAAAAAGTTATGATATTAAAGGTATGAGAGGATGTGGATAGATGTTAGATTTCTGGGATATTTCAATAATTAGCCTTGTTGTTTTTATTGTTTTAGTTTTTACTATCAAGATTTTAATCAGGATTAGGTATGTTAAAACCATCAATAATATAAGCGCTAAGGTAAAAGAGATATTGCCTAATGGTATCATTAGGTTGTATGAACGCGAAAATGTGTATCAAATTCAGGTCGATGAACAAAACTTAATAACTTTGATTAAAGTTATTTTGTCACGTGAAGAATATGAATTTATTATTACTAACTCTAACAAGTGGACAGTTAACAATAATCCTTTGCAATGGACACGAAAAAGCAAACCGATGTTTATATCTGATTCTGATGCTTTTATCAACATAAAAAAAACTGATTTACCACTAAGAAAAATTGTTTTAATATATCCTTCCTGCAAACGTGTTATCCGCTATTTAAATGAATCAGACACAATTATGGTTAGAGAAAAAGATACAGTGAATGGTATCAATTTTGTTCAATGGATTGATTTGGAAAAAATTCTCAAAAATCAATAATTTTTTATTTACAAAACCATTTATTTGGTTTATTATATTGATACATGCGCCATTAGCTCAGTTGGTAGAGCAAATGACTCTTAATCATTGGGTCCCCGGTTCGAGTCCGTGATGGCGCACCAGATTATAAATTTAAGCGACTTATGTCGCTTTTTTCTTTTGTCAAACTCCCTGAAAACGCTTTACATTAGGCTTGTAAACTTTTATAATAGGTATAGATGGTTTTATCTATTTCGAAAGGGGAATTAGTCAAAGTAATAAAGTAACTTTGATGAAAATATTATATGATAAAAATTAACGGATCTAATCTGGATTTTTCACTTTTTGAAAGAATAGTTTTAGATTTTGAAGAGGTTTCTATTGCTGATAGTAGTAAAGTTTTAGTTAATGAAGCGAGAGCATATGTGGAAAAGGTTATCCAGTCAGAAAATGCTGTTTACGGTATAAATACCGGTTTTGGTAAACTTTCTGATGTTTCAATAGATAAATGTGATTTAACTAAACTTCAAGAAAATTTGATAAAGAGCCACGCTTGTGGAGTTGGTGAAGTTTTTTCTGAAGCAATTGTTAGAGGGATGTTACTTTTAAGAATTAACGCTCTTATCAAAGGTAAGAGTGGTATAAGATTAGAAGTTATCGAAAAAATGGTTGAATTTTTAAACAAGAGATTATCTCCTGTCGTTTTTTCAAAAGGAAGTTTAGGCGCTAGTGGTGATTTAGCGCCATTAAGCCATATGGCTTTACCGATTATTGGTCTTGGTGAAGTTTTTTATGAAGGTGAGAGATTAACTGCTAAAGAAGGTTTAAAACGAGCTGAAATCAAGCCTTTGCCTTCTTTAGAGGCTAAAGAGGGGTTATCTTTAATTAATGGAACTCAAGCTATGACTTCAGTCGGTGTTTTAACTCTTATTGAAGCTTTACGTTTAGTCGACTTATCAATCTATAATTTAGGAATTACCATGCAAGCACTTGAAGGAATTATCGATGTTTTTGATTCTAAAATTCATGAGTCACGAAATCAGACAGGTCAAATTAAAATCGCTAAAGCAATGTTAAGCATTTTAGATGATTCTAAACTAATGACAAAACAAGGTGAAAAAAGAGTACAAGATGCATATAGTTTAAGATGCTCTCCGCAGGTGATTGGCGCCAGTTTAGACGCAATCAATTACTGTAAGGATATCTTAATAAAAGAGATGAATGCAGTGACTGATAACCCTATTGTTTTCGCTAATGAAGACCAAGTAATTAGTGCTGGAAATTTTCATGGTCAACCCGTTGCTTTAGCGATGGACTTTTTAGCTATAGCTATGAGTGAATTAGCAAATATTTCTGAAAGAAGACTCGAAAGACTAGTTAATGCCAGTTTAAGTAATGGTTTACCTCCTTTCTTGGTAAAGAAACCAGGAATAAATTCTGGTTTTATGATTGTGCAGTATAGCGCTGCTTCTTTAGTAAGTGAAAATAAAGTGCTTTCACATCCTGCAAGCGTAGATTCAATTCCGTCGTCTGCTAATCAAGAAGATCATGTTTCTATGGGAACGATAGCAGCGAGAAAAGCTTATGAGATTGTTGGCAATGTCAATGATGTATTAGCGATGGAATTATTTACTGGACTTCAAGCAGTCGATTTTAGAGGTTCAAAAGGATTGAGTACTAAAACTAAAAAAGTTTATGAATATATAAGAGAACATATCAGCTTCATCGATGAAGATAAAATTATGTATGAAGACATCCATAAAATTAAGAATCTTATTAAAACCAAAGAATTTAAAAAATTAATTGGAGGGAAAATAAATGAATGAAATTAACATAAAAACAATCTTTTCTGAACTTCCAAAACCAAAGCCTTTTGTTAAGGGAATAAGGAGAGCTCCAAAAAGGGATTTTTCTCTTTCTGAAGTTGAAACTGAATTAGCATTGAAAAATGCTTTACGTTATGTTCCTGAAGAATGGCACGAAGAATTAGCTGAAGAATTCTTAGAAGAACTCCTAACAAGAGGAAAGATCTATGGTTATCGTTTTCGCCCTTTAGGCAACATTATTGGTAAACCAATTGATGAATATCAAGGTAACTGCATTGAGGGAAAAGCATTCCAAGTGATGATTGATAACAACCTCGATTTTGAGATTGCTCTTTATCCTTATGAACTAATAACTTATGGTGAAACCGGTAGCGTATTACAAAATTGGATGCAATATCATTTGGTAAAAAAATATCTTTCGATTATGAATGATCAACAAACTTTAGTTGTGATGTCCGGACATCCTTTAGGCTTGTTTGCTTCTGATAAAAAATCACCAAGAGTTATAATCACTAATGGGTTGATGATTGGTGAGTTTGATAATCTAAAAGATTTTAATCGCGCTAGTTCTTTAGGCGTTGCTAATTATGGGCAAATGACCGCGGGTGGTTGGATGTATATCGGTCCCCAAGGAATTGTCCATGGCACATATTCAACTCTTTTAAATGCTGGTAGAATGAAACTTGGAATCCCAGAAAATGAAAATCTTGCAGGTAGATTATTTGTTTCAAGCGGTTTAGGAGGTATGAGTGGAGCCCAAGGTAAGGCTGCACATATCGCCGGTGCTGTTGGCATAATAGCTGAAGTAGATTATTCTAGAATCGAAACAAGATATAATCAAGGCTGGGTTGATGATATAAGTAGTGATTTAGATGAAGTTTTTGCGATTACTAATGAATATCTAGAAAAGAAAGAACCAAGAGCTATCGCTTATCACGGCAATATTGTCGATTTATTGGAATATGTAGTAGAAAATAATATCAAGATAGATTTACTAAGCGATCAAACAAGTTGTCACGCTGTTTATGACGGTGGCTATTGCCCATTAGACATCAGTTTTGAAGAAAGAACGGAACTATTGCATAAAGATAGTACTAAATTTAAAAAACTAGTAGATGTGACTTTAAAAAGGCATTTTGAAGTCATCAAAAAGATTACAAGCAAAGGAACGTATTTTTTTGACTATGGTAATTCTTTTATGAAAGCAATTAGCGATAGCGGGATTAAAGAAATATGCAAAAACGGGATAAATGATCTTGATGGTTTTATATGGCCTTCTTATGTTGAAGATATCATGGGTCCAGTCTTATTTGATTATGGCTACGGACCATTTAGATGGGTTTGTTTAAGTAGAAAAGATGAAGATTTAGATAAAACTGATAAAGCAGCTATGGAATGCATCGATAAAAACCGAAGATTCCAAGATCTTGATAACTACAACTGGATTAAAGACGCTAAAAAAAATCAGCTTGTTATAGGGACCAAAGCTAGAATTCTTTATCAAGATGCCTACGGAAGGTTAAAGATTGCTTTGAAATTTAATGATATGGTTAGAAATAAAGAAGTTGGACCTATTATGTTAGGAAGAGATCACCATGACACTGGTGGCACAGATTCACCATTTAGAGAAACATCTAATATTAAAGATGGTTCCAATATTATGGCTGATATGGCAACTCACGTTGCTTTAGGTAACAGTGCAAGAGGTATGTCTTTAGTCACGCTTCATAATGGTGGTGGTGTTGGTATTGGCAAAGTAATCAATGGCGGTTATGGAATGGTGTTAGATGGTTCCGAACGAGTTGATAATATTTTAAAGACCGCAATGCTTTTTGATGTCATGGCTGGAGTTTCAAGGAGAGCTTGGGCGAGACAAGCAAATTCAATTGAAACTGTTAAAGAATATAATGAAATAGATAATAATTCATATATAACTTTACCAAATTTAACAAACGATAAAAAAATAGCGTGTTTGGTAAAAAAACATTATGTCGATGGAGGAAAATAATGGCTAAAATAGTAGAATGTGTTCCTAATTTTTCCGAAGGAAGAGATAAAGAAAAAATCGCAAGAATAGTCAGCGTTTTTGCTAAACATGAAAAAGTTAAATTAATCAATTATGAAGCTGATCAGGATTATAATAGAACTGTTTGTACGTTGATTGGGGATGCTGAATCAATGATAGATGCCGTTATGGATTTAGTAGCTATATGTGTTAAAGAGATTGATTTAAATAAACATACTGGTGAACATGCAAGAATGGGTGCTGTTGACGTTATCCCTTTTATTCCTGTTAGTGATATATCAATGAAAGAATGTGTTTCTATAGCGAATATTTTGGCAGAAAAAATAGCAGACACATTTAACATTCCTTGTTATATGTATGCTGAAGCAGCTAATGAAGAAAAGCGCATCTCATTGCCTAATATTCGTAAGGGTGAATTCGAAGGTATGAAGGAAAAGATAAAATTACCTGAGTGGAAACCGGATTATGGAGATTCAGAAATACACCCTACGTTTGGAGTCATAGGTATCGGCGCTAGAGACTTTTTAATAGCGTATAATATCGATATTTTAACTACTGACGAGAAAAAAACTGGTAATTTTGCTAAAGCTATTAGACAATCAAGCGGTGGCTTTCAATACGTCCAAGCTGGACCGGTTTATTTAGAGAATAGGGGCCATACTCAGGTCACAATGAACATTTTAAATTTTAAGAAAAATCCAATCTATAGAATTTTTGAGACCGTTAAGATGGAAGCAAGACGCTACCATATGGAAGTCCCAAGCGCTGAAATCGTTGGATTAATTCCTAAAGATGCTTTAATCAGGTCTTTAAAGTATTATTACGATGTTGAAGGAACTGATTTTCCGGAAGATATGACTTTTTCTGAAATTGTTAAGATGAGTGAAAAACATTTAAAACTTCGTGACTTCTCAGTCGACAAAATTATCGATTATTTCTTATAAAGTTGGTAAAATATGAAAAGTTTAATTATCTATAATATAAAAACTTTATACACAAACAATCATCAACCACCTGTTAAAGGAGAATTGATGAAAGATTTAGTTACTTTTAATGATTGCTATATATTCATAGAAGAAGGAATTATTAAGAAGATAGGAACAGGAGATTATCATAATTTAATTAATGATAATACTAAATTATATAATGCAGAACAAGCTATAGCAATTCCAGGTTTAATTGATAGCCACACTCATTTGGTTTTTGGAGGCTCAAGGGAGCATGAATTTTCAAAAAAAATTTCTGGAGTCGATTACCTAGATATTCTAAAACAAGGTGGCGGGATATTAAGTACCGTTAAGCAAACTAAACAAGCATCTTTTGAAGAATTATATTTACAAGCAAAAAAAACTTTAGATGAAATGCTTTTGTTTGGTGTTACTACCATTGAAGCTAAATCAGGTTACGGTTTAGAATTACAAACCGAAATAAAAACTTTACAAGTTCTAAAACAACTTAATGAAGATCAACCGATAGATATACACATTACTTATCTCGGTGCTCATGCTCTACCAGTAGAATATAAAAACCGAAGAAACGAATTCATTGATAAAGTTATTGAAGATTTACTGATTATCAAAAAAGAAGGTTTGGCTGAATATGTAGATGTCTTTTGTGAAACTGGTGTTTTTGATGCAAAAGAAACGAAAAAAATTCTTAAAGCAGCTAAATTACTCGGATTCAAACTAAGAGTACACACAGATGAAATCGACTCGATTGGTGGAACACAAGTTGCTCTAAATCTTGAAGCTAAGACAGTTGATCATTTAATGGCTATCACGGATAAAGATATTAAAGAAATGGCTAAGACAGATACAATCGCGAATCTTTTACCCTCTACTTCATTTTTCTTAAATAAGAGCTACGCACCAGCAAGAAAGCTAATCGATTCTGGAGTTGCGGTTAGCGTTTCAAGTGACTACAACCCAGGTTCAACGCCATCAGAAAACTATCAATTAACTCTTCAAATATCAGGAAATAAACTTAGAATGTTACCGTCAGAAGTTTTGACAGCAGCTACAATTAATCCTGCATTTAGTTTAGATATTGATAAAAACAAGGGTAGTTTAGAGGAAGGAAAAGATGCTGATATTGTTTTACTAAATTGTAAGAATTTGGATTATTTCATTTATCACTATGGGATTAACCATACAAAGAGTGTCTTTAAAAAAGGGAAACTTGTTGTTAAAGACAGAAATTTAGTTAAGGAGAAACCTTATGAAATTAGTTGATATGAAAGTTAATGATTTTTTAGATGAGTTAGCTTCATCCTCACCAGCACCGGGTGGTGGAAGTGTAAGTGCCTTGGCGGGAGCTAATGGCTGTAGCTTAATTTTAATGGTTGGTAAGTTAACTATAAATAAGAAAAAATTTAAAACTCTTTCAGAAGATACACAAGTAAGTTACACAAAATTTTTAGAAATTTTTGAAAGAAATAAAGATGAGTTCATTGAAATGATTGATTCGGACACTGATGAATTCAATACATTAATGTCCGCTTATAAGTTGCCAAAGGAAACTGAGGATGAAATAAATCAGAGGAATCGAGAAATTGACAAAGCAACTATAGGATGCATTAAAGTTCCACTTAAAGTTTCTGCATTAGCGCTTGAATCTTTACGAGCGGTAGAATCTTTGATAGAAAATTCTAACAAAAATACAATATCTGATCAGGGTGTAAGTGTTTTAATGTTATATTCGGCGGTTGAAGGTGCCGCTCTAAATGTACTAATTAATTTACCGGGACTTAATGATCAATCATTAGTTAAAGAATTTACACAAACAATCAATGATATTTTATTTGAAGCAGAAGAAATTAAAGATAAATTACTTGAAGAAGTAAAATATCTATTAAAATAAAGGGGAGATAATTATGAAAATATTTGCAGATACTGCAATAATTGATGAGATTGAAGAAGTTTCTAAGTGGGGTATTATTTCAGGAGTTACAACTAACCCTTCTTTAATCGCCAAATCAGGAATTACTTTAAAAGAAGCAATTAATAAAATAACAAGTTTAGTTGACGGACCAATAAGTGCTGAAGTAGCAGAATCAGATGCTTTATCAATGGTCGAAGAAGCTAAAATCTATGCGGTTATGCACAAAAATATCGTTATTAAGATTCCGATGACAATTGAAGGTGTTAAAGCTGTTAAAATGCTAAGTGCTTTAAATATTAAAACGAATGTCACATTAGTATTCTCTATGTCTCAAGCTCTAATGGCAGCAAGCGCTGGGGCAACATATGTTTCGCCATTTATGGGTCGTCTAGACGATTTAACAGAATCTGAAGACGCTGGATACAAATTGCTTAAAGATATAAAAGAGATGTTTAAAACATATAACTTTAAAACACAAATTATTGCAGCTTCTATAAGACACCTAGAGCATGTAAATCAAAGTATTAAATCAGGTGCTGATATCGCAACTATTCCTTATAAAGTCTTAAAAGAAATGGTAAAACATGAATTGACTGATAAAGGTTTAGAGATATTTAGAGAGGCGGCAAAAAAATAATATGATGAATGATGAGATTCGCAGTCTTGCAAAGCAGGCATTTAATCAAACATGGGACTATATCGAAAAAGATAATCGAACAGTTGAAGAAACTTTAAAAATGATTGATTTAACTTTTAAATCAAAATATTATTGGTCTTTAGTAGGGAACCATGTTAACTTTATTAGAAGCAATTGGCAAGTTTCAAGAGTATTCGCTGAAGCCAATCTTTTGGAAGCAAGTCTATATTATGCTAAAAGAGTTTTAGATGATACGATAAAATTAAATCTTCAAGAATTTGATCTTTTCTTTGCTTATGAAGCTAATGTCAGGGTTTATCATTTGCTGAAAGATTATACTCATCGTGACTTAATGTTAAAGAAAGCAAAAGCCAGTATTAACAGTATAGAAAAAGATTCTGATAAGAAATATTGCATGTTGGAACTTGAGAAGATATTAAATCTATAAAAACAAGATAAAATATCAGGGTTTTTATTTAGTCATGTTACTCATGATTTTACGCTTACACTGTAGTCACCATTTTTCCCCATGTAAAAATACCTCCAAAGTATCTTACTATAATCTTTTACTCATAATCCTTTATTATAAAGGATTATTTTCTTTTTTTATAGTGTCTACTTTAGAGGTATCATTTCATTTTTTATGCATCAACCAACATCTTATTAGTTCAACCTAAAGTTTAGATAGAGACTATTATATTTAATGTTTTGCTAAATATTTACTAGATTTATCAAATAAGTAAATCTTTATCTAGTTTGAGACTTATTATTTCTATTATGATAATAAGTGTGCAACAAATGATGGGATAACTTTCCTAGAGGTTCTTTTAAAAAGTCTTTATAAAGTGCTAAAACTTCAGGATTTTCGTGTGATTTTCTTAAAGGCATACCGGCATCTACCTCATAAATAGCAGATATTCTATCTAAGCGTGTTTTGTTAGTTGTTCCATAAGGCTGACCGCCTCCACCAATACATCCGCCCGGACAGGTCATGATTTCGATAAATGTATAAGGTGAAGTACCATTTCTTACTTGTTCACTAAGTACTTTAGCCATAGACAATGTATGAGCTACCGCAACTTTAACCATTGTGCCATTTAAATTAATTTCTGCTTCTTTTATACCTTCAAGTCCTCTTAATTCTTTAAAGTCCAAACTTTCAAGAGGTTTTTTGTTTACAACTTCGTAAACCGTTCTAATCGCAGCTTCCATCACTCCACCAGTTGCGCCAAAGATAGCTCCGGCACCTGTTGTAATACCAAATGGTGAATCAAAAGGTTTCTCATCAAGGTTTTCAAAATCTATACCCATCTGTTTAATCATTTTACCTAACTCACGAGTTGTTAATACAACATCAATGTCAGGGTTTTCTCCGTCAACACTCATTTCTGTTCGTTTAGCTTCATATTTCTTTGCAGTACAAGGCATAACCGATACAACAAATATATCTTTAGGATCTAATCCTATTTTTTGAGGATAAAATGATTTAGCTAAGGAGCCAAACATCTGTTGAGGTGATTTGCATGAAGAAATATGATCCAAAATATCTGGATAACGAGTTTCGGCGAAATTAATCCAACCAGGACAACATGATGTCATCATCGGTAAAACACCACCATTAGTAATACGGTGAATTAGTTCATTACCTTCTTCTAAAATTGTTAAGTCAGCTGTAAAGTCAGTATCAAAAACTTGGTCAAATCCAAGAATTTTCATTGCTGATACCATTTTACCAGTAACAATTGTGCCAATTTTTTGACCAACTTCTTCACCTAAAGAAACTCTAACAGCAGGAGCTACTTGAACGATAACGTGCTTATTAGGGTCAGCTAAAGCTTTCCATACTAAATCTGTATCATCTTTTTCAGTTATAGCTCCCACAGGACAAACGCTTGCGCATTGTCCACATAATGTACAAAAAGCATCTGATAGATGTTCATCAAAAACTGCAGATACTCTTGTTTCATGACCTCTTCCATAAAAAGCTAGTACACTAGTTCCTTGAACATTGTTACAGACATCAACACATCGACCACACTTAATACATAAGTTAGGATCTCTAACAATAGATGGATTGTTATCATCAATAGGTTGTCTTTCAAATACACTTGGGAACCTGTTTTCATCAATTCCTAAATTTTTAGCTAAATTTTGAAGTTCACAACGCATATTTTTAATGCAAGTTGTACATTTTACATCATGATTCGATAATATTAACTCCACAATTGTCTTACGAGCATTTAGAACTCTTGCTGAATTTGTATAAACTACCATGCCTTCAGAAACGGGAGTTGAACAAGATGAAACAAGACCTTTTTTTCCTTCAACTTGAACAACACAAACACGGCAATCAGATTTAATCCCTAAATCTTCATAATAACAAAGTGTTGGGATATTCATATTAAACTTCTTTGCTGCCTTTAAAATTGAAGTGTTTTCTTCAACGGTTACTTTCACATTATTAATAATTAAATTTACCATTTTCATACTTCCCCCCTTAACCTTTATAAGAATGTTCGACACAATCAATATAATCATCTCTAAAATATCTTAGTGATGAAATTATTGCTGTAGGTGAAGTTTGACCTAAACCACAAAGCGATGTCTGATGAATTACACGAGCTAAAGACTCTAAAGAGACGATATCTTCCATCGTTGCTTTTCTTTCGACAAATTTTTTAATCAAATTAGCAAGTTGAATATGTCCCTCTCTACAAGGTGTGCATTTACCGCATGATTCGTGTTGGAAAAATTGAACAATTTTAAGCAAGATATCAAATAAGTCAAATCTTTCATCAATGACAATAATAGCACCTGCGCCAGTCTTAGATTCAAATTCTTCAAATCTTTCAAAATCGATTATCATATCGAGCATGTATTCAGGTATTATCGGTCCACATGCGCCACCCAATTGAACCATTTTTAATTTTCGATCTTTTTCAATGCCTTTACCTAGTTTATAAATTACATCTCTAATTGGAACACCAAAAGGTATTTCAAATACACCTTTATTTTTGACATTTCCAGATAATGATATCAGTTTTGTTCCTGTTGATGTTGGAGTACCAATTTTAGCGAATTCAGCACCACTAATTTCTAGAATAGTTGGAATAGTAGAGAAAGTTTCAACATTGTTAATTAACGTAGGTTTGCCAAAAACACCAATTTGGGTAGGAAATGGAGGTTTAACTCTAGTCCTTCCTGGGTTGCCTTCAATTGATTCGATTAAAGAAAATTCCTCGCCGCAAACATAAGATCCCGCCCCAGATCTGACTTCAATATCAAAATTGAATTTAGAGCCTAAAATCTTATTACCTAAATAACCTTTTTTCTTTGCTTCATCGATTGACCATTTTAATAGACTAATCGACTTTTGATATTCTCCACGGACATAAATAATACCCTTTGTACCACCAGTTGCATAAGCAACAATAATCATACCTTCAAGAACTTGATGAGGATCATTTTCCATTAAATATCGATCTTTAAAGTTTCCAGGTTCGCCTTCATCGGCATTACAAAGTATGTATTTTTCTTTATTTGTTTCTTTAGCCAAAGCCATCATTTTAATAGCTGTAGGAAATCCTGCTCCGCCTCTACCTCGTAAATATGCTTTTTGAACTTCTTCAATAATCGCCGTTCTTTCCATAGAAAAAGCTTTTTTTAAGTTTTTATAACCATCAAATTTAATATATTCTTCGATTGATAATGGATTTATTTTTCCAAATCTTTTGGAAATTAATTTCATTTCTATCATTGCATGTACACCCGATATTCAGATAATATCGCCTTGATTTTATCCGCTGTCAAATTCGTATAGATCTTATCATTGATTCTCATCGCTGGACCTGCTTCACAACATCCAATACAGCTTGTAAATTCTAAAGTAAACTGCTGATTTTGTGTTGTTTCATTGACACGAATACCAAGTTCCTTTTCAATAGTTTTTAAAACATTAACCTGTGAAGAAATATAACATGGAACATCTTTGCATACCTGAATAATGTGTTTCCCTCGTGGTTTGTCCGAAAAAAAAGTGTAGAAAGTCAAAACACTGCACACTTTACTCTCAGGTAGGCTTAAATACTCAGCAATCTCGATAATTTCTTCCTTAGAAATATAATGATTGCTTTTGATTGCTTGATAATCTAATAAGATTTCTATTAAATTATCTTCTTTTCTTTGATACTTTTTTAGAACTTCTTTTAACAACATCCTTTCTCCTCCTTATAAAAAATCAAAAAACAGACCTCTTAACTGTTTTTGTTTGTTTGCTCTACTTATTAATTAAGTAAACATTAGATGAATTATAATCAAGAAATAATCATTTTCATACTCTAAGTTCACGAAAAAATAATAACTTAAAACAAAAAAAATCTTATTAAAAAATACGTTATTTTTTAATAGTTTTACTCTTAGTAAATTTTATTCCACTACTATAATAGTATTTCTTATAATTACCGTCAATACTGTTTGACAAAATTCTTGATTTTTTAAAAAGTATTTCTAAATCTAAGTGCATCCTAAATTTGTTCGTTGATCACTATTATTTTCATGCACTAATTCGCTAATTTAATAATTCTTATTATATCTATTATTGTATTCTATAAGACTAAGTCTGGGTCAAGACTTTATGCTTGTAGAGAAGATCTTGAAGCTACTTAATCTGTAGGTATTAATGTTTACAGATAATGTTAGATTGACATTTTATTATCTGGCTTTATAGGGGTTTATGTTGATTTGTATATGCATTACTAATCTCCGAATTTTTTATGATTATTTTGTGATGTATAAGCAAACAAATTGACAACTGACAACTTGTCATATAGAATATATAAGAGGTGAATAAGATGCCAAGTAAAACATTTATGAATTTACCAACAGAAAAACAACATAAAATTCTTCATGCAGCAATCGAAGAATTTTCCGTTAAGCCATTTTCCGAAGCTTCCATCAATAAAATTATAAAAAATGCAGAAATTTCAAGGGGTAGTTTTTACACATATTTTGACGATAAGTACGATTTATTATCATATATTTTGGGACAATTCAAAAATAAGATAAACAATGAGATGATTGATATGAGCAAAGATGTCAAAGGAGATTTGAAAGAGTTAGTTATATCGATTCATAGTCATATTTATGAACTATATCAGAACCAAACTCATCAAAAATTCTTTTATAATATCATAGGATACTTTCAAAGTCATACTGACGAAGAATTGAAAGATCAGAGAGATACTTTACCGTTTTTAGGTGATTGCGATAATCTTTATGATATTGTTGAAAGATCACAATTTAAATTTAACACTGAAAAAGAAATTAAGCAAACTATAGATATTGCTTTTGCGATATTAAAAAATATTTTGTTTATTACAGCAACAATGAAATTAAGTTACGAGAAATCAAAAACTTTGCTAAGTGAATATTTAGATATTTTGCAGCATGGATACAAGGAGGCATAAAAGATGCTAAAACTAAAAAACATTTCTAAAACCTATGTAATAGGTGAGTTTCACCAAAACGCGTTAGATGATATTTCAGTTGAATTTAGAAAAGCTGAATTCGTTACTGTTCTAGGCCCTTCGGGTTGCGGTAAGACCACAATGCTAAATGTCATTGGTGGATTAGATCACGCTGACAAAGGAGATTTAATAATAAATGACAAATCAACAAAAAACTTTATTGATCAAGAATGGGATATGTACCGTAATAACTCGATTGGTTTTATCTTTCAATCCCATAATTTAATCTCACATTTAAGTGTATTGCAAAATGTTGAAATGGGATTATCTTTAAGTGGGGTATCAAGAAACGATGCAAAAAAACGTGCGATTGAAGTTTTGGATCGGGTCGGACTTAAAGATCATTTACACAAGAGACCAAATCAGTTATCGGGAGGACAAAGCCAAAGAGTAGCTATTGCTAGAGCTTTAGCCAATAATCCTGATGTAATCTTAGCTGACGAACCAACTGGCTCCCTTGATTCCGAAACATCCATCCAAATCTTAGATTTAATCAAAGAAATTGCCAAAGATAAGTTAGTAATAATGGTAACCCATGATTCAGAAATGGCTTACCGTTATGCTACAAGAATTATTAAACTTAAAGACGGCAAAATTATTGATGATTCTAATCCAATCGAAGAAAAAATACATAACGATGCTAAATTAGACTTAAAGAAAACTTCAATGTCCTTCAAAACGTCTTTGATTTCTTCTTTAAATAATATTAGAACAAAATTAGGAAGAACACTTTTGACAGCTTTTGCTGGAAGTATAGGTATCATTGGAATTGCATTGATTCTTGCTTTATCAAATGGTTTAGGTAAAGAAATTGATAAATTTGAAAGTGAAACTTTATCAGGATACCCGATAACTATCACCGAATCAAGACTTGATTTTGAAAAAATGAGACAAGCAACTGAAACAGATTTAGAAATGTATCCTGTTGAAGAATATGCGACAATGTATGATGAAAATAGATTTCAGAGTTTCCTAGTAGAAAATGTTATTTCTGACGATTACTTACAATATGTTGAGGATTACGTAGCTACTGAAGGCCAAGAAACATTAAGTGGTGTAAAGTATCAACGAAAAGTTAACATGTCTTTATTAAAATATATGACTGTTACCGGAGTTGGCGATGCTTATGTCCCAATTTATTCAGAAGCGATAGAAGAAACTGAAGATACTAACCCCGCAGGTGTGTTTGGATTTGACTTTTCATTTTTAACCCTTTTACCTGAAGGACAAGTCTTCGATAATAATTATGAATTAATTTACGGAACAAACCCAATTCAAGATTATGAAAACCAACAATTTGAAGTATACTTGGTTGTAGATGAATATAACAGGATATACAAATCAACCCTTCAAATATTAGGTTTTGACACTACGACAGAAACACAATTTAATTTTGCTGATATTATTGGTACTGAATTTAAGTTGTTCATGGGAGAATATAATCTTCTTAGTAGTGATGTTTCCACAGCGATGGATGTTACAATTTCAGGCATTATAAGAGCAAAAGAAGGCTCAAATGTCGCTTTATTATATAATGGATTGGCTTATACATCAGAAGTAGCTAGTTATCTATATAGTAATTTTCCTGATGAAGTAGGCGGTATTGATACCATATCTCTATATCCAAGTAATTTTGATAATAAGGATTTAGTTAAAACTTATTTAGATGCTTACAATGTCGACAAAACTGTGGCAGAAAAAGTGGAATATGTTGATCAAGCTGCTACTATCACATCTATGGTTGGCGGAGTTATTGATACCATTTCAATTGTTCTTATTGCTTTTGCAGCTATTTCATTAGTAGTTTCATCAATCATGATTGCTATTATTACATATATTTCTGTAATTGAAAGAACAAAAGAAATTGGTGTACTAAGAGCTTTAGGCGCAAGAAAGAAAGATATCTCAAGAGTATTTAACTCAGAAAACTTAATAATAGGTTTTGCATCAGGTGTTGTTGGTATTTTAGTAAGTATTTTGTTGATTATACCTATAAATCTAATTATTGAGAATTTAGCTGAAATGCCTAATGTTGCAAAATTATCTGCGCAGCATATGGTTTCATTAATTGTTATTAGTATTGTTTTAGCCTACATTGCAGGATTTATTCCAGCAAGAATGGCTTCTAAAAAAGACCCAGTTATAGCATTAAGAACTGAGTAAAAGATTAAAATATATAATATACAAAAATAATCATATATGGTATAATTGCTTACATGTTAGGTGATATACCATATATTTTTTTTAGGGGGGTAACTATATGGATTTATTTAAGAAATGTGATGACTTTACTTTAGCTGATGAATATAAAGAACTAGGGATATATCCTTACTTCCATGCACTCGAAACAAAACAAGACATAGAAGTGCTGATGGAAGGCAAAAGAAGAATCATGATTGGTTCTAATAATTATCTAGGATTAACTGGTGACGATAGAGTTATAGAGGCCGGAATAAAAGCGTTAAGAGAATTTGGTTCAGGAGTTTCAGGATCCAGATTTTTAAACGGAACTTTAACAACTCACATTCAGTTGGAAAAAGAATTAGCAGATTTTTTACACAAAGAAGCTTGTGTAACTTTTTCAACTGGTTTTCAAACTAATTTAGGCATTATTTCTGCGATTGCAGGAAGAAACGACTTAATATTCTGTGATCGTGAAAATCATGCATCAATTTATGATGGCGCAAGACTGTCATATGCTGAAATGGTTAGATTCTTACATAATGACATGGAAGATTTAGAAAGAAAATTACAAACTGCCGATTCTAGCAAAGGGAAATTAATCATTACAGATGGTGTTTTTTCAATGAGTGGTGACATTTGTAATTTACCAGAAATTGTGAGATTAGCAAAAAAATATGGAGCTAGAGTAATGGTTGACGATGCTCATGGATTTGGCGTCTTAGGAGAATATGGTCGTGGAACTGCAGAATACTTCGGTTTAGAAGACGATGTAGACATCATCATGGGTACATTCTCAAAATCGTTAGCTAGTTTAGGCGGCTATATGGTAGCTGACGAAAAGGTAGTAGAATTTGTTAAACACAAATCAAGACCATTCATTTTCTGTGCTGCAATCACACCTTCTAACGCTGCAACAGCTTTAGAGGCTTTAAGAATTTTAAAGTCTGAACCTGAAAGACCTAAGGCTCTACTTGACATCGCTAAATATGTTCGTGAAGGCCTAAAAGCAAAAGGTTTAAATATAATTGAAAATTCAATAGTACCTATTATTCCAATTTATACTTACTCGATGTTAAGAACAATTATGGCATGTAAAGTTCTTTATGAAAGAGGAGTATATGTAAATCCAGTATTACCACCAGCAACACCAGAAGGCGAATGCTTAATTAGAACTTCTTACACATCAACTCACACTAAAAAATTAATGGATGAAGCTATTGATATCATCGCTGACGTTTTAAATACATTACCAGAAGATGATGAATCATTGATGGCTATGTTAGACACAAGTCATGAGTAAAACTGTTGTTATAAGCGGTGCTTCAAGTGGAATTGGATTTACAACTGCAGAATTCCTACAAGCTAAGGGTTTCAATGTTATCGGTTTATCAAGAAACTATCCAAAAAAAGAATATAAATTTAATTACTTTCTCTGTGATATAACAAAAGAAGATCAAGTTATTAAAGTCTGTGATGAAATTAAAAAAAACTATGATTATATCGATGTTTTAATAAATTGCGCAGGAATGGGAGTTTCTGGCGCAATTGAACATAGCAGCATCACTGAAGTTAGAAAGATTTTTGACGTGAACGTATATGGACAATTTTTATTAACTAAACACTTGATAGAATTATTAAGAAAATCAAATGGTGGGAAAATCATTAACGTCGGTTCAGTAGCCGGTGAAATTATTATTCCTTTCCAAACCTTTTATTCAATGACCAAAGCTGCTATTAGTGCCTTCTCAGAGGGATTAAGGATTGAACTCAAACCATTTAACATTCAAGTTACAACTATTCTTCCAGGAGATATAAAAACTGGTTTTACAGAAAATAGAGAAATGCCAATTGTCGTTGAAGATAAACATTATAAGCATAGAATTAAAAATTCAATCGCCAAAATGGCGAAAGATGAACAACAGGGAATGCCGGCTATAAAAGTCAGCAAAGTAATCTTAAATCTAATCAAGAGAAAACATCTTCCCGTGGCTAAAACAATAGGTTTTAAATATAAACTTTTTGTTTTATTAGCTAAAATTTTACCTAAGTCATTATTAAGTTTTGTTGTTAGAAAAATGTATGGTGAATAAGCCATACATTTTCTTTTTCTTTATGATATAATAAATTTACAAGAGGTGATGAAATTGAAAGTATATGTTGATAAAAAAATGATGGGTAGAAACAACTATCCAAAATTAATTGAACAATTTAAAAATATCGATTTTGTTGATGACTTGGATAAAAATTATGATATTGAAGTAATGATTATCATGAATTCAACTGTTAAACATCTCAATTTCAATAAATATAATAATCTTAAGTGGATCCAGTTATTAATGGCTGGATATGATAATATCGATGTAGAAGATTTGAAGAATAAAGGTATTATGGTTAGCAATGCTAGGGATATATTTTCGATATCTATTGCAGAAGATGTTTTTTCCAAGATTCTATATTTTAACCGAAACACAAGATACTATATAAATTCTATGATTTCTCAGACATGGGAGCCAATAAAAAAAGAACCTGAAATTTTCAACTCAACAGTTTCTATAATAGGGACAGGTTCTATTGGTCAAGAGGTTGCCAAAAGAATGAAAGCTTTTGGTGTAAAGAAAATTTATGGATACAAGAAACAACAAGCTCAAGTTCGGTTTTTTGATGAGATATTTACTGATGAATCAGGTCTTCATTATATGATAAAAGAAGCTGATTATCTAGTTATAGCGCTCCCATTAACTAATGAAACATACCATTTTATCGATGCTGAAAAAATTGCGTTGATGAAACAATCTGCAGTCTTAATTAATGTTGCTCGAGGAAATATTGTAGATCAGGAAGCATTAGTTAAAGCCCTAAAACAAAAACAAATCCATGCTGCTGGTTTAGATGTAACAACGCCAGAGCCACTTCCTAAAAATCATGAATTATGGTCTTTAGAAAATGTGTTTATTACTCCGCATAATGCTTCAAGTAGTCCTTATATGAAAGATCGTCTTTATGAAATGTCAAAAGACAATCTCGAGAGATATTTAAACAAACAAAAACCTAAATATTTGCTATAAAAAAACGAGGTAAATTTTTTACCTCATTTTATTTTTATAGTAGTTTTTCAATTACAGATTTTAATTCTTCAGGTGTAACCTTTGAACCGTATCTTCCAAAAACATTACCTTCTCTATCAATGATAAATTTAGTAAAATTCCATTTAATCTTTGAACTGGTAATTTTATCAATGAAAGAAGGTTTATGTTCTTCGTTTCCTGGTTCTTCATCATTTGGCTTAACTTTTTTGAGATACTTATATAAATCAATCGCGTCATCGCCATTGACTTTGATTTTAGCAAATGTCTCAAAGGTTGTATGATAATTTGCTTGACAGAAACTTACTATTTCTTCATTTGATCCTGGAGCTTGATTTAAAAACTGATTGCATGGTAAGTCGATTATTTCTAAGCCTCTATCATGATATAATTCATATAATTCTTGAATACCTTTATACTGCGGTGTATAACCGCATTTGGTTGCTGAATTGAAAATTAAAATGACTTTACCCTTAAACTTATCTAACTTAACATCCTCACGTTCAATGTTTTTTACAGAATAATCATATACTGACATAATATCACTCCCTATGTTTATATATTAACATTTATGAATGATAAAAAAAAGTGATTTGCTATGAATTTTGCAAATCACTATTTTTTTTAATTCTAATATAAATCACGACCATTAAGACTAAACCAACAAAAATCATTAAGGCGGAAAAATTAAAGACATTGATTGGTTTTAACTCATATAAAAACCCACCTATTAAAGGGCCGATAATCATTCCAATGGAATAAAATGATTGCCTAACTCCCATAATTGAGCTATAAAATCCTTTATTAGCATTATCAGCAATGAAATTTTGTTCCAAGGGTTGATAGATTGCTTTTGCAACAACATAAATCATATATACAGTATAAACTATGAGTAAAAAATTATTTGCTCTAAAAACAATTAGCACGACAATAATGCTTACTACCTGTGCAATAATCATTATCAAAAGATTTTTATGCAGTCTTGTTATTAGAGGAACAATTAAAATACTTGTAATTATCGAAACTACTCCTGTAACAAATACGAAGTTGCCTATATCGCCAGAACTATAACCTAAATCATCAAAATAAACGTCAAGATATTTAGAGAGATTGGTGATTGAAATACTGATGAAAGTCAATGAAATAAGAAATAATAAAAGATTAGTATTTATTTTGCCAATATTCTTAAAACTTTCAATAATGGTCGGTTTTTTAGTAGCTTTGTTGATAACATCATCTTCCCTAATTAGAATAAAGACATTTAAAGCATGGATTATGTTTAATGAGGCTTGAATTAGGAAAACCACTCTTAAATCATCAGTATGCATGAAGTTAACGATAGTTGGGTTTGTGCTGATGATTCCTCCCAGCGCATAGCCAACGCTAGCACCTAAAGCTAAAGCAGCGGCTAGCCATGCTAAATGCTTTGCTCTCTTATCAGGTTCGCTGACCTCAATCATGTGAGAAATAAATAGCGTCATGCTGGCAGCTACACCAAAACCACTGATAAATCTAAAGAAAATCATCCAATACATGTTGCCTGCATAACCAAAACCAAATTGTCCAATGCTATAGATTAACAGACCTAAAACCATTACTGTTCGTTTCTTCCCTCTATCGGCTATTAATCCCCAAATTGGAGATCCTATCATTAATCCCAAACTCATCGTGGCATAGAAAAATCCAAACATTTTGTACGGTATTTCTAAACTCCTTACGAAAGCAGGAGTAACTGGATGACCCAAGTTATGTAAAACACCTTGGATGAAATATAAAATTATAATACTAACAACTGCTCTTTTCATAATTCCTACCTCATATTTAAACCATTATATTATAACTTAATAACGCGAAAAACTAAACTGATTTGATTAAGAAAAAAGGCAACTTAAAAGTTGTCTAATAATTTATTTTTCAAATCGTTTTATCATTTGAGATAGTTGCTCTTTTAAAATTATTGGAATGCTCTCACCAAAGACATCATAAAAGTATTTTCTGATTGATTCAATCTCAACTAACCATTCGTTTTTATCGATATCAAAAACCTTTTTTATATTGGATTTATCAATATTTAATCCATTTAAATCCAAATATTTAATATCGGGTAAAATACCAATCGGAGTTTCAATAAAGTTCTGTTTTTCTTCAGTTCTTTCTAGTACCCATTTCAAAATCCTACTGTTTTCGCCAAAACCTGGCCAAAGGAATTTTCCGTTTTCTTTCCTAAACCAGTTAATAAAGAATATTTTTGGCAATTTTTCTTTAGTTGTTTGTCTTGAAACTTCCAACCAGTGGTTGATATAATCAGAAATATTGTAACCAATGAAAGGTAACATTGCAAAAGGATCTCTTCTAACTTTTCCGATGTTTTCATCAATGGTTGCAGCAGTGATTTCTGATCCCATAATCGAACCTATAAAGATACCATGTTCAAAATTATAGCTTTGATGGATTAAAGGAATTGTTGATGGTCTTCGTCCACCAAACAGAATTGCTGAAATAGGAACAGGAGTCTCGTATTCTTTAGCTAATGAAGGACAGTTAGTTAAAGGTGCAGTAAAACGAGCGTTAGGATGGTCAGGTCTTGTATCCATTGTCTTGTACCAATCATTACCATGCCAATCAATTAAATGATCAGGTTTGTCTGCTAATCCTTCCCACCAGACGTCACCATCATCAGTTAATGCGACATTTGTGAAGATTGTATCATGCTTAATGGATTCCATCGCTATCGGGTTGGATTTGTATGAAGTTCCTGATGTTACTCCAAAAAAGCCGGCTTCAGGATTTATGGCATACATATATCCATCTTCATGAATTTTAAGCCAAGCAATATCATCGCCTAAAGTTTCTGCCTTCCAATCTTTTAAAGTAGGATTAATCATCGCGAGATTCGTCTTGCCACAAGCACTAGGAAAAGCACCAGTAATATATTTTACTTTGTTTTCAGGGCTTGTCAGTTTTAGAATAAGCATATGTTCAGCCAGCCAACCTTCATCTTTAGCAATCGCAGAAGCGATTCTTAAAGCAAAACATTTTTTGCCTAAAAGAGCGTTACCGCCATAACCCGAACCATAAGACCATATCATTCTTTCTTCAGGGAATTGAGTAATATATTTTTGTTCGATTGGAGCACACGGCCATTCGGGATCTTCATCACCTGGATTTAAAGGATAACCTACTGAATGAAGACACTTTACAAATTCATTTCCTTTTTCAATTAGCTCAAGAACTTCGTTTCCAGTTCTAGTCATTATATGCATATTCAATGCCACATAAGGACTATCTGTAACTTCTACACCTAATCTTGACATATCAAGCCCTATCGGTCCCATAGAGAAAGGAATTACATACATAGTTCTACCTTTCATCGACCCTTTGTATAACTTCCACATCAAAGGCATTAGCTCATCTTTAGAAATCCAATTATTTGTCGGACCAGCTGTAATTTTATCGGTTGTTGAGATAAAAGTTCTCTTTTCAACTCGAGCAACATCAGACGGGTCTGATCTAAATAATAGTGATCTTGGCCTTTTCTTTGGATTAAGACGAATAGCTTTACCGGTTTTTACTAGTTCTTCGGACAAAGAATCATATTGTGACTGGTCACCGGTCCAAATGATTACTTTTTCAGGATTGGTATGTTCAACTAACTCGTCAATCCAAGCGTTTAATACATTGTTTTTTGTCATTTTGCACTCCTTTATGGGTTTTTATTAAATAATTTATCAAAATTTGACAAATATTTGTTATAATAATGATTGAGGTGTTCAAATGGAAATAAAAAATAAAAGTATTGCCTTATTGATAGATGCTGAAAATATTAGCGCAAGTTATATTGAAATCATCATTGATGAAGCAAATAAATATGGAACGATTAATTATCGCCGCGTCTATGGAGACTGGACTACCCCACAACTAAATCCTTGGAAAACCAAGATCAGTGAGTTTGGATTAACGCCAGTTCAACAATATGCATATACTTCAGGGAAAAACTCTTCTGACTTTACCTTAATAATTGATGCTATGGATATTTTATATTCAGAAAAAGTCAATAGTTTTTGTATCGTATCAAGCGATAGTGACTTTACTAAGCTTGTAACAAGACTTAGAGAAGACAATATGTTTGTTTTTGGTATGGGTGAATCTAAAACTCCTATTTCATTAGTAAACTCTTGTGAAACTTTTGCTTATTTAGATAAGATGTTAAAAGCAGAACCTAAAGAAGAAGAAGTTGTAGAAGTAGAAACTAAAGAATCAAAGAAACAAATTGCTAAAATAAAAGCTAACAAGACAGTTAGTTCAATTACTCCTCTACGAAGAATCAAACAAGAACTGACCAACATCATCAATGCTAACATGGAAGATGATGGTTGGGCATATTGGAGTTTAATAGCACAGTTGTTGCAAAAGAAGTTCCCAGGATTTCATCCCCGCAACTACGGAGATAACACAAGAATCTTACAATTCTTTGAAAAAATGAAAGAATTTGAAGTAAAAAAAGAAGCTACTGTTAGTTATATTAGAAATAGTAAATAAACTAAGCCAATAATTGGCTTTTTTTATTGGTAATTGCGGTAAACGTATGGTGAGTTCATTAAATGCAATAAACCTGGATAATTAAGATTGAAACTAATGATATCGCCAACCTTGTAATCAGTATTTGTTACATCAACTATTAAGTGATCGCTACTTCCACCGATAATTTTAACTTTTCTATCTATCGGGAAAAGATTATTAATTAAAACATCTTGTTTACCGATAGCTAAAATTGCGCGGTTCATAAGTCCTTTGTCTTCAATTTTAACTTTTTCTCCAAAAGAATTGATAGACATTTCTCCATCCGGAAAAGAAGGTTTTATTTGACATTCAATCACTTCAGCTTCTAAAGTAAAGATATTATGATTAAAACCTGATAAATTTGATGAGTAAGCAGTTTCTTTGCCAAAGAAGATAGCTTCGCCAACTCTTA
Source organism: Caryophanales bacterium UBA2298 (assembly GCA_002345425.1). Taxonomy (GTDB): domain Bacteria; phylum Bacillota_I; class Bacilli_A; order Izemoplasmatales; family Hujiaoplasmataceae; genus UBA2289. The sequence continues at coordinate 27,274 of DDWA01000030.1, forward strand.
AAGAATTAACCTCATTAGGTATTTCATCTTTACCAAAAAGATAAACTGAGGAAGAATTGCCACCAGAAATGATATCTAGATGGATATTGAAATGATTTTCAATCTCTTTTTTAATTTTAACTAAACGATTTAAGATTATTTTACTTGGAACCAGACCGCCATAACAAGTTAGATTTGTTCCAATGCCTTTTAAAATGATATTTTCAAGTTTCAATATTTCTTCAATATTTTTAAGATGATTATCTTTATAATAAATTCCTTCTCTCAGGTCGCCAAGGTCATACATAAAAATAATTTCATGTTTTTTATTTTGCCTTTTTGCCTCTAAGTTTAGAGCAAAAATTATTTTTAATTCACTGTTTAATGATAAATTTGAATAGCTTATTACATCTACAATCTCGGACATGCTTGGCAAACGAACTAACATCTTTTTAAAACTGAATTCATGATACATTTTTAAGTTTTTTATGCGAGAATCACCAACATATTCAAATCCGCACTCATCAAAGATTTCAGCAACTTTCAAATCACCGGCTACAACTTTAATTACCGGCATTAATTGATCAATGCCGTTATTTTTTGCGATTTCTGTCATTTTTAAACAGTTTTCTTTCAATTCTTTTAAGTTGATGTTAACTCTTGGATACATATTATATAATCTCCAAACTTTGTTTCATTAATTTTAATGCAGCTTCCGGGTGTTTTTTTGAAAGAACACCCAAAGATGCCATGATATAAGAGTTATCAATTAGAATTTTTGTCTTTGGTGATGGGGAAAGCAAAAGTTCATTCTGTTTAGAAAGTACACGTTTAATTATTATATCACGATTAGGTAATCTGGTTAACGCCCCACCAGTAGCTATAATGTATAAAACATTGCTTAAATCTTTTCCTTCTGCATATGTAACTTTACCAGAACTATTATACATATACACCAATCTGCCAGAATGTCTTTTTATAGCAATATCAAAGGCAGTTTCTGTCAATCTTTCTGTTAAAGGCAATTGTTTTTCATCAGGGATGGGTTGATAGTTTCTAATCAAAAGTTCAAGTTCCTCAATCGATAACTTCAGCTCTTTACATAGTTTATCTTTACCGATAGCGTTTATAATGTAGTCTTTATTGATATAAACTCCTAAATCTCCTTCAACTGTTCTTTTAGCAAATGGTTCGGGAGCGATTAGTATTTTATTAATTTCTTCCTTACCTTCAGTAACTGAATGAATATCGGTTGTCGCCCCGCCGACATCAACCGTGACTAAATCCCCTAAACTTTTTTGCAATAGTTTTGAAGCTTCCATTACGGCTCCAGGAGTTGGAATAATTGATTCGGAAATCATTTCTTTCACATGTTCCATCCCTGGTGCTTGAACAATGTGTTTTTCGAAAACATTTTGAATGATTTTCCTTGTGTTTTCGACCTCCAAGACATCTATTTTAGGATAAACATTATTGCTCAAGTATAGGTAATTTTCCTGGTTATTATCAAGAAAATATTTTTTAACCAAATTATGATTTTGAATATTTCCAGCATAGATTACTGGGATGGATAACTTCACTTCAGCAATTTTTCTTGCGTTTTCTAGGGCGGTTTTTCTTTCACCAAAATCAACTCCACCGGAAATCATAATGATATTTAACTTTTGATTTTTGATTTCGTCTATTTGGTACTCATCAAGAATTCCTGAAGTTATCATCTTTAAGTTGGCTCCAGCACCTAAAGCAGCTTCCTTAGCTGCTTTAACAGTCATATCATAGACTAAACCGTGAACACTCATTTTTAATCCACCAGCTGCACTAGAACTCGCAAAGGTTTCCTTTGCGACTAGTTCGCTAACTTTTAAGTTTTGCATTAAATTTGCTTTTGCTTGATTCAATCCAACTATTACGTCGCCTAATTCGACAGTTGTTGGTGCGAACCCGCTACCTAAAAATCTTGGGTTATCGCTATCTAAATTGTCGAAAGCATTCAAAATAGTAGTAGTCGAACCAATTTCAGCTACCAATGCATCAATTTTCATTCATTTCTACCTTTTTCTTCACTAAGAAAGATGCAACATGATGGCCTTTAGTTCCTCGACCGAAACCACCATCAACACCATTTTTCTCAGCAATTTCAGGTGTTACCTGAGTACCGCCAGCAATTATTATCAATTTATCTCTGACACCTTTTTCGATTGCATATTCATGAGTTTTTTTCATATTTTTATAATGGACATCATCATGAGAAATAATAGTGGACATCAAAATAGCATCTGCATTTGCTTCAATTGCCGCATCAACTAATTTTGTTATTGGTACTGATGTACCTAAATAAATGCAGTTAATACCATATTTTTCAATTCCACCATGTTTAATATCGATTATTTCTCTTAAACCAACAGAATGTTCATCTTGGCCAACAGTTCCAGCGATTATTGTGATTGGATGTTCGCTGATATATTCTCTGATTTCACTGTCACTAAGTAAATCAGGCTCTTTTGCTAAAACTAATGAATCAAGTTTAATCTCAATATCCAATCTACCTTTGATTTGAATTCTAGTTGCTTCAGCATTTTGAAGGATTTCTTTATGGATAACTTCAGCATCTATAAGATTCATTTTTTTTGCAATTACTAAAGCAGCTGCTTCGGCATATCTAACTGAAGTAGGTAAAGTTACATCAACAACTAACATTCCGTCCCCAGCCCATTCGACTTCAGGTTTAATAATGTTTGAATTTAAATATTTCTTTGTACTTTCGAGTCTTACATTAACATTGTCTTCTTCATCTAATTCATCAATATATTGAATTTTACTGCGATCTTCAAAAGTTGATCCACCAATTAAACTGGATGGACAATCTCCCACATTCATTCCATATTGTTTTAAATTATTATAACCATAATGAGCTATCACAGGAGCAAAGTAATCTTCATCTCTCTCATATACGGTATTAGCACCAATGCCACCATTGATTTTTCTTGATATTCCATCATAATTTCTTTCTGGGTAAATTCCTGAATCAATAAAGAAACCATCCTCAACAGCTTGGAAATAACCACCTGATTCTAATAATTCTTCAAAGAAAAGAATTGCTCTTTCTTTTAATTCTCTTACCTTTTCTGGTAAATAACCTTTTTCCTTCAATTCAACCATTTCTAAAAGACCATCCATGCCTATAAGAGCTTGTTTCGCTGTATCGCAAGCTTCAACGTTATACATATGCCATGGCACATTTCTACCTTCATCAGGTGTTATAGTCGATTGAATATCCGCTGAAGTCAATTTGGAAATCATCATATTTAAAACATGGGTTACAGTAGCTTCCCTTGTCGAAGATTCCATATATTTAGTATTCATTTGCGCTCTCATTTTATAATCGCTGAAAAAATCCCTTAAAGCTTTAGCATAAGGAAGATTTATTTTCAAATCAGGAGCAGGAGCAGCAGTAGGAGGAACCGTAGAAAGAGCAATATTGTCTTTTCTTATGCCTACTTTTTCAGAAAATAAACTATTAATAGCATGTTGAACCATCAACTCAGGCATTACTTTCCAAGCGACCATTGCAGTTGCGTTAGCATTATGTGCACCATCAATTTGTAAAATATTTGCCCAAGCCATAATCTTTTTACTTTCTGCAGCGTCGACAAATGATCTAACCATATTTATATTTCGATATAAGATATTATATTGAGGATCTTGATGAGCCCCATTCACACCTTCTTCGGCGAACATTACAGCAATGTCAGGTCCAGCTACACCGCTGACATATGAATGAAAATTAATTGGTCTACCTACTTCGTCTTCAATAATATCTAGTGCTTTTCTTTGAGCTCTAACTTGTTTTCTAGTAATTGGAACTCCACCAACTCCTTGAGGTGTTCCTTCAATTAAACCATCAAAATGAGACTGGCCAGCCGTTCTTATAACCATTAAATGGTCAGCCCCATGCCAAGCAGCCATTCTCATTCTTCTAATATCGTCTTCAAACCTTCCGCTGGCAATTTCAGAAGTAATAACCTGAATTGGTTGCGGATCGATATTTTCAAAGTATTTAGCAGCTGGAAGTGGAATACTGTTCTTTAAAGGTTTAGATGCATCAGAATAAACGTTGCCTGCCATATCTAAATCTTTAATAGGTTCTCGCCAAGTCCAACCTCTCCGTCTCGGTTCATATTTATCCAAATCTTTTAAGATTTCTAAGATATCTAATTTTTCATTTTTGTTCATCATTAGATACCTCGAAACTTTTTAATACTTTATCCCAACCTTTATCGTTTATTAAATCTAAACCGGCTTTTCTAACCTCGGTATTCTCGATTTTAGATAAACGATAAACTACGTGACCAGCTCCCTTAGAGATAAGTCCATGATTGATAACCTTATCAACCAAATTTTTAGCTTCAAGGCTAGAAAAGCCCATTCTTAAAAGAACGCTTCTTTCTATTGCTGGACTTGTATTTTTATATGCCAAATCTACTAAAGGATTTACAGCTATCTCAGCTAACTCCCAAAATCTTTGTTTCAATTGTTCATCAGATAGTGAGGCTAAATGTTCACGTCTCTTCAAATAATCGTCTTCTCTAACTTTTCGGTTATTCATTTAACATCCTCCACAGTTATGTCATATTTTTTTATTTCACTAAGTACAAAATCCAAAGAAGAATTTGTCTCTTCAATAAGAAAATTTAAATCTTTTTTCGATAATGTTTTTGTCTTCATAAACTGACTTTGCAAGTATTTTTTTCTGATTATATTTAAATCGATATCTACAGACCTTATTAAATCAACAGACTTAGGAAACACAATAGATTTTCCTGGAATTTCTTCCTTAGGATCGCCAAAATAAATACAAATCCCGTTTTCTCTAGCAAAAGCAAGTTGTGCTTGATGATGTTTCCCCGCTGAAGTGTATTCTGTTTCTTGGACGATGATGATTTGATCCTCTCTTAGTTCTTTAGCTAACGAAAAAGCAGCAGCTAAAGATGTGTTTCCAGCAGGACCTCTTTCGATTCCTTCTAAAACAGATAATGCTTCAGTCATAAAGAAGACTTCACCTTGATTAACAGTAACATAACGATCAATATATCTCAACGCTCTAGCAGCTGATCTTGGAACATCACTACGGTCAGGGTTCATGATAAAAGGTAAGCCAAATCCAGTATGACCAGTAGTGAAAGATTTTTTATTAAAATCATTGTCATCAGCCATGTGTAAACCATAAAGGTTAACACTTGCGCCAACAATCTCAATTTTTTTATTTGTTGTTTTCTTTATTCCTCGAGCAGTTCCTGTTAAATTTCCGCCTCCAGCGTTTGTACAAACGACCATATCAGGAATTTTACCTGTAAGTTTAAGACAATCTTCAACTAATTCTTGTCCTAAAGTTTCTATTCCCATGATTCCGTAAGGAGTATAAAGCGAAGCATTGAAATACCCAGTTTCTTCTAATAGTAATAAAAACTTATAAAATAACTCAGGACCAACACTAAGTTGTACGACTTCAGCACCATAAGCTTCACAAGCTCGAGCTTTTTCAATAATTTCTGGTTGACCTACACCTTTAGAATCATAACATTCTTGTACAATAATACATTTTAATCCATATTTAGCTGCTTGAGAAGCAACCGCTGCACCATAATTGCCGCTAGTAGCTGCTATAACGCCCTTAAATCCCATTTTCTTTGCTTGGTAACAAGAAATACTAGCCCTTCTTGCTTTAAAGCTTCCTGAGTCATTTAAAGCTTCATCTTTGATAAAGATTCTTGCTCCAAAACTCGGTTTTGCTACTTTGCGAACTAACTTTGTTATGTTTTTACATTCTTTTAAAGGTGTGTTACCTACACCATTATCATATTGAATTTTCCTAATTTCTTCTAAAGTAAAATCACCTTCGCTTAAAAGTGCTTCATAATCAAAACCAATATAGTCAAACTCATATTGATTATAATTAATTCCGACAGATTTTTGCATAATTTGATTTTTTCTCGCCATAACACTTTTATAAGAATTATTCATCATAATCACTTCCATACAGTGTGGCTTTTAGAATTTTATCTATTTGATGTATTTCTGGTATGTAATTTCCATAAGTATGAAGGTAACTTGGATTTAGCTTAATAAGTTCTCCTACCTCAACTCTACCGGTTACTGTTTTAATCTTTACAACATCGCCAAGGTTTGCATCTTCAAGAAGATTACCTTTAACCCAAAGAAGAAGCGGTACCTTTTTGGTCGCTTCTGGTAAATTATTGGCTCTATCTTCAGGATTTAATATAATCTTTTTAATTTGAACCCAACTACCTTTTTTAATCAAGATAATCAATCCTCTCTTATTAAATTTCTTACATCTCCCATAATAGTTCTTGGTACTGGTAGATCAATCATTGTAACTAAACCAGGTTTAGCGTTGATTACGTGAGGAATCATATTAACACAGATAGCTATAGTACCAATTCCACCCTCAACTTCCGGGGAATTACTGAGATTGATTTCTGGTTTTCCTAAAATTTTTATGTAATCTCCGGTGCTAACTCCAGCCATTTCAGGTTCAATTTGTTGAGGGTGATATAACTTAATTTTAATATCATTTTCAAGAAATACTTCAGCACTCATTTCTACACCACAAACATCACCTGCTTTTGCAAATCCATGGGGGCTTTTACGATCAACAGCGGTAATAATCGGTTTCATGCTTTGAGAAAACTCTTTTACTTCTAATCCTAAGGCATCAGCTATCATATAAGCTGATTCCTTAAAGCCAACATGTCCAGCAATTTCACCTTTTTGAAGTTTTTCATTAAATTCTTTAACAGTTAAACCAACTCCTTGTTCCTCCATCACTGTTTTACCAAAAGGAGATAAGGAATTGATTCTTGATATCTCAAACTCTTTAATATCTTCAACAACACCACTAATACAAATCGCTAACAAATCCATCATCATACCTGGATTTACTCCAGTTCCAAGAATGGTTACATTATGTTTTTTAGCTAATAGATTCAATTTTTCAGCTAACTCAGGTTGATTTGCCTTAGGATATGACATTTCTTCAGCAGTAGAAATAACATTTACACCATACTCTACTATTTTTTTTATTTTTGGAAAAGCAGAAGCGGTATATGAATCAGTCGCTAATAAAACGACATCAACTTTGTTGTTATTTAAAATATCGTCAATATTATCATAGACAAAAACATCGTGATTATAAGAATTATCTAAATCTAGAAGATCAAAAATGCTTTTTCCAACTATAGGTTTATATACATCGCATACGCCAATGATATCAAAGCCTTTTTTATTCAAAATCATTTTAGTCATTCCTGACCCCATGGCTCCAAATCCCCAAATAACGACTCTAATTTTATCTTTTTTCATTAGTTAGTTATCCTTGTTCCTGTATGACCTAAAAGCGCTTCTTTAGCTTCTTCCAAAGACGCAATTATAGCAGTGCGATGTTTCTTGCCACTTACAAAAGCTCTTGCTGCTTCAATTTTTGGTAACATCGAACCTTTAAGAAAATGACCTTCTTTAATCAGTTCATCTATTTCGTTAATAGTTAAGTGATCTAAATCCTTTTCTTCAGGCGTACTAAAGTTAATTTTTACTTTATTTACAGCTGTCAAAATTACCAACATATCTACATCTAAAAGATCTGCTAATTTAGCACTAGCAAAGTCTTTATCAATTACTGCAGGAACTCCGTGAAATTCATTTCCCTTTTTGATTACAGGAATACCGCCACCACCGACAGTAATAACTAAATGCCCAGCTTTAACCATTGATTTAATAATATCTAATTCTACTATATTAACTGGCTTAGGACTAGCAACAACACGTCTATAGCCTCTTGAGGCATCCTCTACCATAATATAGCCTTTTTCTTTGGTAAACCTCTTCGCAGTTTCTAAATCATAAAACTTACCAATTGGCTTTGAAGGATTCTCAAAGGCAGGATCAAATTCATCAACTTCAACCTGGGTAATTATGGTTGCGACTTGTTGTTTTAGCCCTTTATTCTTAAGTTCAGTCAGTAAAGCGTTTTGTAAATGATAACCAATATATCCTTGAGACATCGCTCCACATTCCGGGAATGGCATATCAGGATTCTTATTTGAAACATTGTAGCTTGTTTCAAAAGCTAAATTTATCATTCCTACTTGAGGGCCGTTTCCATGAGCTAAAATAACCTCATTTCCCTGTTCGACTAATTCAACTATCGGTTTTACTGCATGTTTAACTTTTTCTATTTGATCTGTTGGATTATGACCTAAAGCATTTCCACCTAGAGCAACGACAATTTTTCTCATTTTTCCTCCTTGAGACTAGCATACATAACAGCTTTTATTGTATGTAAACGATTTTCAGCTTCATCAAACACAACAGATTGTTTTGATTCAAATACTTCTTCTGTAACTTCTAATGCATCCATTCCGAATTTTTGGAATATATCTTCACCTAAAATAGTTTCTCGATTATGAAAAGCAGGTAGACAATGCATAAAAATCGCAGCTTCATTAGCTTGTTTCATAACATTTTTATTTACTTGATATGCAGATAACTTTTCGATTCTTTCTTTCCATACAGATTCTGGTTCTCCCATAGATACCCATACATCAGTATAGATAACATCTGCATTTTTTGCTCCTTCAGAAACATCTTCAGTGAAATTGAGCTTAGCACCGGAAACCTGCGCAAGTTCATAACATCGATCAATTAATTCTTGTTTTGGCCATAAATCGCTCGGAGCACATGCTGTAAAATTCATGCCCATGATAGCTGCTCCAATCATTAACGAATTGCCCATATTGTTTCTAGCATCACCGAAATAAGTAAAATTAATTCCTTCCAAATGACCAAATTTTTCAATTATTGTTAAAAAGTCCGCAAGGATTTGAGTTGGATGATATTGGTCAGTCAATCCATTCCATACCGGAACACCTGAATATTTTGCAAGTATTTCGACTGTTTCTTGTTTATACCCACGATATTCTATGCCATCATACATTCTTCCTAAAACTCTTGCGGTATCTTTAATACTCTCTTTTTTACCCATTTGCGAACCTGTAGGTCCTAAATAAGTTACATTCATACCTAAGTCATTAGCTCCAACTTGAAAAGCGCATCTTGTTCTTGTTGAATCTTTTTCAAATAGAAGAACAACATTTTTGCCTTTTAATGGTTGACACTCTAGACCGGCATGTTTTTTCGCTTTTAGTTTAGCAGATAAAGTTAATAAATCTTGAATTTCTTCTTTGGTGTAATCCAATAATGTTAATAAACTCCTGCCATAAAAATTTTGTCTCACAATAAAAAAAACCTCCTCATCAAATTTTAAAATCTTACTTTTTTACAAAAAAAATACCCATATAGATTATAACACTAAAGCGCTTACAAATAAACACCTAAATACCGAAAATTTCCCTCAAGTAAATTCTAGATTAAATATTAGCAAATAAGGAGTTTTTATAGTATAATTTTATGTGAGGTGATAAAATGCCATATGATAGAGTAGTTTTAAAATGGGATATGGACTTTAAAGGAGAACTCTTCTCTCCGACTGGAGTTGGAAAACTAGGAGATCAAGATGATGGGCTTTATCCATACCATCTTTTCTTTGGTGCACTTGGCTCATGTTTTTATTCAACTTTCCTTTCAATTGCATTAAAGATGCGATTGGAGTTCGAAAGTGCAAAAATTGAAGTCACAGGCGCTAAAAATAACCCAGATTCTAAAATTATCGAAGTAGTCGATATGAAGATGACAATTAAAAATCCTAGCGATAAAGAAAAACTTCTTAAAGCAGCAGAACTTGGAACTAAATATTGTTCAATTCACGAATTAGTTTCTCGTTCAGCGACAGTTAATTTAATAGTTGAATTTGAATAGAAAATAAACCTTTTATCATTTTGATGAAAGGTTTTTCTATAGATTAGGATGCTTGTTATCTAATATTTGTTTTGTTATAATAGATGCGAAAGAGATGATATTATGAAAAAATATGAAATGATAGCTACAACAACCTTCGGTTTGGAAGCTATAGTAAAAAGAGAATTATTGGGATTAGGATTTGAAGTCACTGAAACTGAAAATGGTAAAGTGACTTTTTTAGCAGATGTCAAAGGTATCGTAAAAGCTAATCTTTGGTTAAGGTGTGCCGATCGCGTCTTATTAAAAGTGGCGGAATTTAAAGCCATTACTTTTGATGAATTATTTGATAAAACTTCGGCTATCGCTTGGAGTGAATTTATCCCCAAAAACGGTAGGTTTCCAGTTGACGGACAATCGGTAAAGTCGACACTTTTTTCTATCTCAGATTCTCAAGCGATTGTTAAAAAAGCAATTGTCGAAAATTTAAAAAAGAAATACAATATTGCTTGGTTTCCCGAAAATGGTCCGGTTTTCAATGTGAAAGTATCAATACTAAAAGATATTGCGACATTGACAATCGATACTTCAGGAGTAGCCCTTCATAAACGAGGTTATCGACAAAGCGCAGTAATAGCTCCTTTGAAAGAAACATTAGCGGCTGCTTTAGTAATGTTGAGTTTTTGGAATAAAGATAGAATATTAATTGATCCTTTTTGTGGCTCTGGAACTATAGTTATTGAAGCAGCTATGATTGCCAGAAATATTGCTCCAGGGTTAGCAAGAGACTTCGCATATAAGACTTGGCCTTTAATCGATGAAGAAATTTGGAAAGAAGTGACAAGAGAAGCTTATTCCGCAATAGATCATGAGGCTGAGATAAATATTTTTGCTTATGATATATTGCAAGAAAATATCAACGCTGCCATCGAAAACGCGGATGATGCTGGAGTACTGGACTGTATTACTTTTGAACAAAAAGACTTTGTGGATTTAATGCCTGAAGAAGACTATTCAATTATGATTACTAATCCTCCTTATGGTGAAAGATTATCAGAAAAAGAAGAAGTTAATCAACTGTATCATTTAATGGGAGAAAAGCTTAGTAAACTTAAAACATGGTCATCTTATGTAATTACTTCGGAAAAGAATTTTGAAAAAATATTTGGTAAAAAAGCAGATCGAAGAAGAAAACTTTATAATGGTAGAATCGAAACTATATATTACCAATTCTATGGTAGCAATCCAAAAAAAGAAGTGACTGAATAATCAGTCGCTTTAATTTTGCTCTAAAAGAATATCTTGAGTCCGATCAATTAATATCGCTCCCAAAGGTGCAGTAATAAAGATAGCCAATACTGAAATACCTAAAATAATTTCTCCTCCTGGCATTCCTAAAGATAAAGGAATTGCACCGATAGCTGCTTGGACAGTAGCTTTAGGTAAATATGCGAAAAATACAAAAAGTCTTTCTTTAACATTTAAGTTAATTCCACCAGTAGACAAAATAACCGATAAGTATCTAACAAAAATCGCTAAAACTAATAGTATTACAAAATTCAACCCTACATCTGCAATTACACTTATTCTTACCAATGCACCGATTAAAACAAAAAGAATCATTTCTGAGAAAACCCAAATCTTGGAAAATTTTTGAGTCAAACGCTCTGCCAAAATAGGATAAGCTTTTAGAATAGTCAAGCCCAAGGTTATTATTGCTAAAAGTGATGCGAATGGAACGACACCTTTGAGTGAGGTTTCAATAAAGTCGAAGAAGAAAGCTAACCCGAAAATTAATAAAACTTTTACTGTATCTCTCATGTGGAATTTTTTAAATAGTTTTACAAGAACTATACCTACAAAGATTCCTGCAAAAACACCAAGAAGAATTGATACAGGGAAAGATATAACACTTTCGAAACTAAATTCATTTGTTTGATAAATTTGAACAAAAATAGTGAAAAGAACAATGGCATAGATATCATCAATCGAACTTGCAGCTAAAACCATTTGCGGAATGCTTTTGTTGGTTCCCTTTTTTTGTTCTATTAATTTAATCATTCTAGGAACCACAACTGCTGGAGATACAGCGGCTAAGATACTACCAAGAATAAAGCCTTCTATCAAAGTTATAGAAAAGAAGATCTGTGAAAGAAAAGCAATTGCGATAATTTCCAAAGTTGCTGGTAAGAAACTTAGTAAAATCGCGCCTTTACCAACAATCTTTAAGTCTTTAATATCTAAAGTTAATCCCGCTCTCAATAAAATGACAATCAAGGCAATTTTTCTTAAATCAGCCGAGATATTAAGCAAATCAGGAGAAAGCAAATCAAGTACAAATGGTCCGAGAATGATACCAGTTATTATATACGCAATCAAGCTTGGAATTTTTAATTTTAACATAATTGCGTTTAAAGATAATCCCAATAAAATTATCAATCCTAAACTAAATATCATAATTGATATCCCCTTATTATAATTATAAATTTGTTATAAAAGATTTTTAATTAACTTAAATATATACCAAACAATCTTTCTAATTTAGAAAAGTCAATAAATCTAGATTCTCTTAAAATTTCTTTTTCATTGCTGAACACTAAAATAGTAGGAACTGTGAAAACGAGTTGTTGTCCTTGAAACATTTCCACGTCCTCTAAATATAATTCATATACCGGTATTGTTGGATAGTCTTGCATAAAGATCTTAAGTTTTTCAGATAGTGGTTTACATACTACACATGTTTTTGTTTTAGCGATAATAACTATCATTTCGCTCTTGATTATATTTAAAAAATCTTCATAATTTTCTATGGTTTTCATCTGTTTTCACCCCCACCAGAAATATTATACTATATTTATACAAAATTACTATCGAAGTGTTTTATAAGTATTAAAAACTGTTATAATTATACTGATAATAAAAATTCGGAGGGCTTTATGAACAGTATTGAAACTTTGGAAGAAAAGATTTATAGAAGAAATAAATGGACCTATAGTGTAAGTGGTATAGGTAGGGATATGATGTACACTTTAGTAGCTACTTTCTTGATGACATATATTCAGTTTTCAGGTCTTGGTTTAACTGAAGGACAGTTTTTTGCTATTGGTATTATTTTAGTAGTGGGTAGAATCTGGGACGGAATAAATGATCCGATAATGGGAAGCATTGTTGAAAATACCAAAACTAAGTTTGGAAAATTTAAACCTTGGATTGTCATAGGAGCTATACTTACCAGCATTACAGTGCTTTTAATGTTTAACTTTAGGCCAACTGGAACTAACTTTGTAATATTTTTTGCTATTATATATTTTGTCTGGGAAATTTCTTGGACTTTAAATGATATTCCTTACTGGTCACTTTTACCTAATCTATCCAGAACTAAAAAAAGACGTGATCAAATTGCTTCAATGGTGGTAGTTTTTGCTGCTGTAGGTGCTTTTGCTGCCAATGCAATAGTTAGTTTTTTTACTGTTGGTAATGCAGTTTCTGGTTATCGAATTATTTCTATAACCTTCGTTACTTTTTTCTTGCTATGTACAGCATTAACAGTTTTTGGAGTTAAAGAGCCAAGAAATATTAATCCGCATGAAGAAGATAAAGTTACCTTGAAACAAATGTTTTTATCAATAAGGAACAATGATCAACTTCTTTGGGTTACTTTAGCACTTCTATTGTATACGATAGGCAGTGGAATCTTGGTGGCTCTTGGATATAATTTCTTTTATATTGAATTGGGATACAATGGTACGATGGTCTTGATCTTTGTCGCAACCTTTGGGGTAGTTACAATTCTTGTTCAAAGCTTCTTCGCACCACTAGCTAAGAAATTTACTAGGTCCCAATTAATGAAGTTTAGCATTATCATTATAAGTATCGGATATTTATTATTCCTTTTGATGGGTTATCTTAATTTTATCCCGATTAATATTGTAACCGTATGTATCTTTGGCGCTTTATGTTTTGGCGGTCAAGCAATGCTTTATATGACTATAATCATCAATATGACAAATACCATTGAATATAATGAATATAAAACTGGAAAAAGAAACGAAGCTATTCTTTTTTCACTTAGACCATTTGTAGTTAAACTTGCCAGTGCTATCCAACAAGGTATCATGACTTTAGTTTTAATCGTTTTTGGTATCTATGTTTTGAGTCAAAATGTTTCTGAACTTGAAGCTCAAAAAAACTACTTCGATACAATGACAATTTCCGAACAGATTCAATATAAAAACGATATTCTTCAAAGAACAAATATCCTCGATAGCTTAGAAATGACACAAGAACGAAAAGATTCTATCTATGACGCTTTAGAAGTTGTCGAGTTCACTGATACAAATGATGATGGATTAGAAGAAATGTTTATAAATGATGCTGCTGACTTTGCTTTTAAAGATAACGCCACTTCAAGCATGAAGTTGGGGTTGCGTTTAGCAATCACAATAATGCCTGTTATTTTAATGGGGTTAGCTTATTTAATATTTAAAACAAAATTTATTATTACAGAAGAATATTATGATCGAATTGTCGAAGAAATTCGTCAAAGGTTAAAAGAATCTGATGAGGTGGAAGTTATAATTTAAACTTGACATATGTCAATATATAATATAAAATTAACGTAAAGGAGTAAATTTATGCCAAGACCACCAAAACCTAGAACCGTTTGTCATGTACCCGAATACTTTGTCTATGGACCCAAGGGTAAAAAAGCAAATAGTCTTGATAGACTTAATTTAATGATAGATGAACTAGAAACGCTTCGTTTGATAGATTATTTAGGTTATACTCAGGAAGAAGCTGCTGATCAAATGAAAGTAGCTAGAACCACCGTACAAAGAATTTACAATGATGCAAGAAAAAAGATGGCTACTTCCCTTATTGATGGAAAAATTATCGTTATTGAGGGTGGAGAAGTTGCTTTATGCGAAGATAATTGTGAAAAATGTTTAGAACCTTTAAGATTAAGAAGAAGACAAGGAAGAAGAAACTTGTAAATGGAGGAAACTTTTTATGCGTTTAGCAATTGCAGTAAGCGGTGAAGAAGTAGCTCGACACTTCGGTCATTGTGATTTTTTTCAAGTATTTAATATCGAGAACAAAAAAGTTATTTCGGAAGAAAAAATTATTAATCCACCACATCAAAAAGGATTGTTGCCAAATTTTCTTAAGGAAAATAATATAAACGCTGTTATCACTGGAAATCTCGGCTCCTTAGCTGTTACTAATCTAGAAAATTTGGGGATAATTCCAATTAGAGGCGTTAAAGGCAAAATATCTAAGGTTATTAAGGCTTTTATTGATGAATCATTAGTTTCAACTGATGAAATATGTGAGGAACACGAGCACCATAACCATTAAAAATAATATTGATTCTATAAAAATATCGGACTTCAACTTAGAAGTCCGATTTTTTATTTAAATATTGTCTAACAAGATTTTCAATATGAATTGGTTTTGAAATATAATAGCCCTGAATCTCATCACAACCATTTTCTAAAGCAAAATCAACTTGTTCCTTCGTCTCGGTTCCTTCAACCAAGATTTCCAGATTCATAGTTTTAACTAAATTAACAATTGTTTTAAAGATAGCACCGTTATCTTTTTTTGGATAATCTTTGATAAATGATCGATCAATCTTTATTTTATCAACGTGAATATTTTTTAATACTTCCAGTGAAGAAAATCCTGTACCAAAATCATCTATTGCTACTGTAATGTTTTTAGAATGGAGAAAATCAATGATACCATTAGTTTTTTCCTTATTTTCAAGGTAACCACTCTCAGTAATCTCAAAACAGAAATTTTTTGATGAAATTGGGCTTTTTTCAATTAAGTCGATTAAATTATGAATTATATATTCATTAAAAAAATCAAAATAGGTTAAATTAATTGATATTCTAAAGTCTGGATTGATGTATTCGACAAATGGTGTAAAATCTTTGATTACTTTATTCATCACCATTAAACTAAGACGGTTGATGAAAAAACTGTTCTCAATGATGCTAATGAACTCTACTGGAGAAACACTACCTAATAGACCATTATTCCACCTTAGTAAAGCTTCAACCCCAGTAAATGAATTCTTTTTTAAATCTTTTTGTATTTGATAATTTAGGAAAAACTCATCAAAATTAAATCCATGTTCTAGTTGAGAATAAATGTCTTTTTCTCTTTTAATAATTTTTTTGGTTTCTTCTGAATAAATTAAATGTTTAATATTTTTCTTAGCTTTTGACATCTGTAAAGCAATAAATGCATTTTCAATAACATCAGCTTTAGTAATAGTTTTATTATCTGCTAAAGCAATACCAAAATTATATTCAAGAGTAGAATTAATGTTCGGTTGATGCTT
Source organism: Caryophanales bacterium UBA2298 (assembly GCA_002345425.1). GTDB lineage: Bacteria > Bacillota_I > Bacilli_A > Izemoplasmatales > Hujiaoplasmataceae > UBA2289. The sequence goes on from DDWA01000030.1 coordinate 43,475, forward strand.
ATATTTTTCAATTAAATTATCAATCAAATCAACTGTTTCTTCAAAGGTTTGATCTATCTTATCGAATGAAACATAAATTATAGTGTAATTTTCTGCTGGTACGGCAATTTTATAATCTTGGCCTAAATTAGAGTTTAAAAACTCAGAAAAAGCTAAAGGGCTTAAGTTAGTTTTGCTTAAACTAGTATATAGTTTTCTACTTTTTTCATTAAAAGTACGAATTACCATTACACATGATTTATTGACGATAAGTTCTTCTTCTTCAAAGGCTTTAGCAAATAATTTGTATGTTTCAATTGCGTCAAAATCAGATGCGAAAGTTAAAGAATCAATTTGAATTTGTGGTTGCGAATAAATAGCAAGAAAATGCTTGATATTACCGTTCGCGTTGGTTTCAGGCTTTATTCTTAAATGTTTTAAAATATAAATACCTCTAGCGTTTTTATTCCAAATATTTTTTGAAAACATTTGCCTTGATTTAATAATTAACCCCTTGAGATTATGATTTAAATGTCCGAGAATTTTATTTGGCTTTTGTCCCTTAATATTTTCTAATTTAAAACCGTAAATCTCTTCAAAGGCTTGATTAGCATAGGTTATTTCGCTGAATTCATTGGTAATTAAAACGCCATCATTATTTTTGTCAGATAAGTACATATTAGCGTTAAGCAATATTCTATCATTGCTCTTATTCTTTAAAAAAGTCGCAGCTAAGAAAATGATAATTAAAGAAACTAAATTTACAATCACAACTGTAATTGGATACTTAACGCCGATACCACCATAATAATCAAAAACTCCTTGAAAATCGATAATTGCATATATTTGAAAGAAGTCATCTTCATTACGAGCGTTTTGATCCAATATATTTGATAGTTGGACATTGTTTTGGATAACATAATCTAAATTTGGATCATTATAAGCAGTGTACAATTCATCAAATTTATCAGTAATACCCCAAATTTCTTCTCCATTAATTAAACCAAGTTCCAAGAAAGGCACGTCATCACTGACATATTCTCCAAAAAAATTTAGAAAGAAGTTAGCATCATAGTCTATAATAAGATAACCTTTTTTTACACTTGTTTCATTGTAAACACTAAGAACTAAACTAGTTATCGGCTTTTCAACTGTGGTGTCGTCTACCGTTTCGGATAATAGATAAATTGGAACGATATATAGTTCATCTTGAACTAATGAATCAGCAACTTCAAGGTATTCTTTATCAGCTCTGCTTATGAGATTTTCTTCCTCAACAATAACCAGATTTTCTTCAATGCGGTCAAGCCAAATTAATTGTTGCCCAGTCAAGTCGATGAATTCAACACTTGAAAATTGCGGCTTATTATTGACTATTCGATAAAACAATTGTTCAACATTATTCAAGTTAACTATAGATGGATCATCGAGATACATTTGCATTTCATCAGCATCGGTTATCACATGCATATCAGTATAAGTATTCACAACCACTGTAGCTACGATAAAGTCAATGATATTGACCTTTTCATTGGCAATAGAGATTTGTTGAGCCATTAAAGATTCCTTTTCAGAATTGACCACAGAAAAATAACTCCAATTTATCAGTCCCAGAATTGGAATAATTATTAACGTTAACCAACCGTAATGGCTGATTGTTTTTCTAAAACTTTGCCAAAGCCTACTAAATAACTTTTTCATTTAAACCTCTTGTTTATTATATTCATTATAACATACACAAAATCTGTTTTTCTACTAGTTAGCATAAAAGAAAGATAATTATTCCAAAAAGAAAAAGAACTTTTCAAAGTTCTTTTATTAATTGTCAAAATTTAATCTTACACTGCTGTTTGATGATTGAATAGTTATGTAGTTTTCTTGATTGGTATTAAAGATTGATTGATCAACTTTTTCACCATCGATATAACGACTGCCAAGCGACGTTGATATTCTGATTTTATATTCACTTTTTATTCCTAAAACGGAAGCCTCTATCTCACCATTGGAAGTGATTAATTTTAAGTTATCAAACGAAATATTAGAAGTAGTAATTTTTCCGTTAGATGTAACAAAATCTAAATTTTTACCAATCACACCATCAAGAAATATCGACCCATTAGAATTTCTTCCGTCAATATTGTTAAATGATTCAATGTTTGTAAGTTCAATTTCCCCATTATCTACTGCATCTTGAATTAATTCCTCATAATAAAATATAACTTCTTCAATATTATATTTTTTTTGAATTTTCGGTTCTTGTTTGAGTTTTCTAAAAAACTCTTTCCTATCCATAAATTTCTACCTTAAAATAAACTCATTTAAAGATTTTATTTCTTTAAAATCGATAAGTGATTCATTTATTTTATTCCTTTCCGTTTTTGTTACTTGATAATATTTTCTAATTCTTGAATTATAAGTTGTGTTATAAGCTTTAAAAAGTCCTTGATTTTCTAGTCTTCTCAAGACGGGATACAAGGTTGATTCACTAATATCGATGATGGATGATATATCTTAAATTATCTTATATCCATAGAAGTCTTCATATTTCAAAGAAGCTAATACCATCAACTCCAATAATCCTTTCTTTAATTGAATGTCCAAAGTATACCCCCTTATACATAATGCTATACTATGCATAATATAATTTGACAACAACAAAAATAAAAAAACTTAAATTTTTTAAATCTAAGTTTTTAATTACTAAATGTTAATTGAAACTAACTGTTATTTTTACCGGGTTATGGTCACTATAAACAAAATCTTGATCAAGGGTTTCGATTGAATTGATATTTAAATTGTTAGAAACAATAAACCCGTCAATCACATAAAATTGATTATTTTCTAAATTTATTTGATCATATGGTTTATTCAATAGCCGGCAAGTAGGAGTAGTTATATCGACACCAAAACTAAAATCATTATCGGCAAACCAATCTTTCTCCATTGGAAAAGCTTGCCAAAGCTCTTCATCTTTTAATTGATAGAAATAATCATAAGTTAAATCTTCATTGATTGTCACTGCTTGTGGGAAGGTTTGATTAAAGTCACCGCCGACAATGACATAGTTTCCATTTTCATATTCTTCGAGCATAATAGCTTTTAAAGCTTCCATTTCTTGAAGTCTCATAGTTCCATCATCATAAGCAGATAGATGGACATTAATGACAACTAAATAATTATCACTATTTTTGATTGGATATTTAGAGATTAACATAGCTCTTTTTAAATTAGCTAAACTAACTGGCCAAGTAAAACTTCCAGGCAATTGATGTCTTTCAGCCGATTCAGTGTAATAATCACTAAAGGTTACAATACCTGAGTTGACCTTACCCATCATTTGTGTAAGACTTAATGGAAAAGGAACAAAGATACAGCGATAATTATAAGCCAACACTGAGCTTTTTCCTAAAGCGTCTTGAAAATGAACTAATTGATTGATATTGTAAGAACGATTACTATCAACATCGACTTCTTGCATCAAATATAAATCAGCTGGATTATTTTCTAATATTGAAGTTATACCTTCTAAATTTGCTTGAACTTCACTTTCACTATCCATCCGCCCTTTTTCGCCACCATCCATCACAAAATCTTCAGTTTCGCTTAAAGATGCATATCCGATATTGAAAGTTATAATAGTCAAATCATCATCGATGTTTACATAATTAGCATCTTCATTAGCGAAATTATCTTCAACTTCTAATATAGTAATGTCCTTAGGACGATACTCAAAAATCCAAAGCGTCAAAACAAATCCAACTAACAAAATAACAACTGATATAATTAAAATCATAAAAATTTTTAGAAATCTTTTCATCCGACATACCTCTTTTAAAATATTATAACTTATTTTCTGAAAAATAACTTATAAATTTCTTAATTATAGTATAATTTCTTTGAGGTGTAATCGATGGAGCGAGTTATAATCAAAGATTTATTTAGCTTAAATTTGAAGAGAAACAAACGAGTGAGAATCATCTTGCCAAAAGATTATTATAAAGAAGAAAAAAGGTATCCAATTCTTTATATGCATGATGGTCAGAACCTTGTCGATCCTTCGCCTTTTAGCAATCATTCTTGGGAAGTAATGAACACTATTGATAATACAGAAGACATTACTGGCGGTCTGATTATTGTGGGTGTCGATAGTGATGATAAATATCGGATTATGGAATATTCTAACTATTTAAACAACTCAGCTATAAAAACTCTCAAAAGAAACAAAGTGAGTTTGATAAAACCTGAAGGAGATGAATACGGTAAGTTCTTGGTAGAAGAACTAAAACCGATAATAGATCAAAATTTTCGAACACTCAAAGATAAAGTTCATACCTTTACGGCCGGGAGTTCTTGCGGCGGAAATATTAGTATCTATTTAGGAATAAAGTATCAAGAGATTTTTTCTTGTATCGGTGCTTTTTCACCCGCTTATTACATAGTAAAAGAAGGATTGTACGAGTTTTTAGATAAAACAATAATAGATGAAGATTTTCGAATTTATCATGATATGGGTACTAAAGAAAATGGCGTTTTCAGCAAGATATATTTCAATGAACAGAAAGTATTTCATAATTATATAACTAAGAAAATACCTGAAAAGAATATTATGCAGGTGATTGATGAAGGTGCCACTCATTCTGAAATTTACTGGGCAAAAAGGTTTAAAGATTTCTTGTTATTTTGCTTTAAAAAATAACTTGACATATATATTTAAAGGAGTATAATTTAATTCGGCGAAATGGAGATGTATGTATGAAATTAGTAGTTTATGTCATGACTCAAACAAAATTCTTAGATGAATTTTTGCATGAGCTAAATGAGAATGGTGTCAAAGGGGCAACAATTATCAGTTCAACTGGAATGGCTAGAACATTAGCTAAAAATGACGATATGCAATTGTTCGGTTCTTTAAAAGTGTTATTTGATAATCAAAGACAAGAATCAAATGTTATTTTGATTGCTCTGCCTGACGAAAAAGTAAAAACGGTCTTTAAAGTAATCGATTATGTATGTGGTAATTTACAAGGCCCAGATACTGGAGTTGCTTTTACAATACCGATAGAGGAAACTTTGGGGTTAAAATTATAATATGAATTATACTGTATTATTATATACAGCTATCATTATCGCTACTGGACTTTTATTTGGCAAAGTCGCTAAATATTTAAGATTTCCAAATGTTACAGGTTATTTAGTTGGTGGACTTTTAATTGGCCCTTCAATTTTCAATATCGTTAAAGAAGAAGCTTTGCCTGGCTTAGAACTCGTTTCGGTTGTTGCTTTAGGTTTCATTGCTTTTACAATTGGGAATGAACTGAAATTCAAATATTTTAAAAGAGTTGGTATTAAACCGGTAATCATAGCTTTTTTAGAATCTTTTATAGCAGTTGTATTGGTTTTTATCGGATTGATTCTATATTTCTTAATAATCAATCAGTTAAATGTGGAAAATATCAGGTTTGCATTAGTATTATCAGCTATTGCTGCAGCAACAGCACCAGCCGCTACCTTAATGGTCATTAGGCAATATCAGGCACGAGGACACTTGACTGAAACTTTACTTAGTGTTGTCGCAATTGATGACTCTGTTGCAGTTCTATTATTTGGAATCTTTGTAGCTATTGCTAATGCGCTAGATCCAACTATAAGCCATGGATCAGTCTTCATGCAGGTTATGCATCCGATATTTGAAATTTTGATATCCGTTGGTATAGGTGCTTTAATTGGAGTGATACTGGTTTTAGGATGTATTTGGTTTACCGGTAGGGGGAATAGAATCTCACTTACAGTTACCTCAATTATATTAACTGTATACCTATCTCACTTGTTAGGCGGTTCAGCAATTTTAGCTTCGATGGTTCTTGGTCTCATTTTCACTAATTTTTCAAGTAAACAAGAGAAAGTCAATGAACTTATCTATTTCTTTACACCACCAATTTACATTATGTTCTTTGTATTAAGTGGTGTAGAACTAAAACTATCTGTTCTTATTACTGTAGGTGTTTTAGGAATAATTTATGTAATTATGAGAGTGTTAGGAAAAATTGGAGGCGCATATTTAGGAGCCATTGTTACTAAGAGTGAAAAGAAAATCGCAAAATACTTAGGTTTCGCTTTAATCCCTCAAGCTGGTGTTGCAATTGGGTTGAGTTTGATAGCTTC
>DDWA01000058.1:0-16857 GCA_002345425.1 Caryophanales bacterium UBA2298
TGGTGCGGCTGATGAGAGTTGAACTCACACATCCATATGGGATACTACCCCCTCAAAGTAGCGCGTCTACCATTCCGCCACAGCCGCAAAAATAAATGTCTTTATCTAAAAAAGACATTATTTAAATTTTGCAAATTGTTGAATCCCGCTTTTAAATATATTTTTATTTTCACCTTGAATCAAAGGTAATGCATAATCAATAAATGCCTTAGTAACGCCATTTCCATCTTTATTAATCATTGAAGCTGGAATTTTCTTTTCAATATTAGCACAAGCTCTTAAATCATGGAAATGATACTCTACCTGATAAGGTTCTTCACTTACTCGATGAATCACAACCATCACATTGCTTCTACCATTCAATACTGCTTTTACTGCTTCAACACCGACTTGAATCGCTTCATTCACATCAGTTAAACTTTGTAAATGAGCAGCTGCTCTTTGCGTTGAACCAAACTCTACAGATCTTGAAGAAATACCTAAATCATTAGAAACAGTCGATGCTAACTTAGAAGCAACTCCACCTAATTGAAAATGTCCAAAAGCATCTTTCATCCCAGAACTTGAAGATATAAAAACACCGTCCGCATTCATAACGCCTTCACTGACAGCTACTAAACATTGTTTCTTTTTAGTATAAACTTCTTTCACATCACTCTTAAATTTCTCGATTGAAAAAGGCACTTCCGGTAAATATATCAAATCAGGACCAAATCCTCCAAGATTAGCTAAAGCACTTGAAGCCGTCAACCATCCAGCATGACGTCCCATTATCTCAACAATCGTTACCTTACCGCTAGGATAAGCCAACATATCATAATGAACTTCCATAATCGTATTTGCAATAAATTTCGCAGCACTACCAAAACCTGGAGTATGATCAGTAAATGGCAAATCATTATCAATTGTCTTAGGAATACCAATGATTCTGACATCATAATCAATCGTATCCATATATTCGGCTATCTTAGCACAGGTATCCATTGAATCATTACCGCCGTTATAAAGGAAATAACGAATATTATACTTCTTAAACATATAAAGCAATCTGACATATTTAGAATCGTCTTCTTTATAATCAGGTAATTTATGTCTAACAGAACCAAAAGCCGATCCTGGAGTATATTTTAATAACTCAATATTTTCCCCATCTTGATCAGTTATCTTGATTAAATCATCATTTAAAGCGCCTTCAATTCCGTGCTTCATAACATAAACATCTTTAATGAATTCGCTTTGTCTTCTCGCTTCCGTTATCACTCCATAAGCGCTAGAGTTAATAACTGCAGTTGGACCACCTGATTGCCCATACATTAAATTGCCAACCAACTTTTTCATAATCATCACTCCCATACTAAATACTATACCATAAACTCGTTTAATTTGAATAATTTTTTTGCGATAAAAACTAATTTGTTTTATAAAAAATACCTCCATAAATGAAGGTATTTTAAACATTTAAACTTTTTTTTAATTTTTATCTTTTTCTATATTATGAACAACAAGTTGAGGAAAAGGAATTTCAATTTTATTCTTGTCAAAAAGAATTTTCATCTCACGATTTAAACTTCTAGCTACAGTATAACGATCCCCTTCATGAACCATACCAATAACTCTTAAAATCACTGAAGAATCCCCTAAAGTTTGGACGCCTAAATAATAAGGACCTTCCACAATCTTCGGAATACTGTTTTTGATCTCATGAAGATTTTCTCGAATTACCTTTTCGACCTTTTCTAAATCTTCACCATAACCTATTGCTATTTCACAAATTGCTTTTGATAAAGACGAAGTCGTATTTATTGCGCCTCTGATATCAGAATTATTGATAATTTTGATATCGCCGTTAATATCTTCAAACTTAGTAACCCTTAAAGAAATCTCCTTAACCGTCCCGCGGAAATCACCGATTTGAATGATATCTCCTAAAGAATATTGTTTTTCAAAGATAATAAATAAACCACTAAAAATATCTTCAATTAAGCTTTGAGCACCAAAGCCAATTGCTAATCCAATAATTCCAGCGCCTGCTAAAAGTGTTGGCGTTTGCACTCCCCAAGCGCTCAAGATTAAGAACAATGCTATTATTACTGAAAGATACTTAATTGAACTATTAACCAAATTAGCAATAGTCGTACCTCTAAAACTCTTTATCTTCAATAAACTAACAAATATTAATAATAACTTATTAATCAACCACATAAAGAAAATAATCGTTAAAGATTCAATGATTATTACATAGTTATTTTTAAAGAAGTTAAACAAATTAAAGAACTTTCCAACAGAATTATTGATAATATTAGTAAACCCAGTCCCAGGAAAAATAATTGGTCCTAAAATACTAATCAGTAATAAAACAAACACTAAACTTAATACAACAATAATATGCACTTTTTCTTTAGCTGACTTTTCCTTAAAATTCATAAATCTACCCTCAACTTTCTATCCTTCTAATAATTTTAATTTCTTGATAATTAACACTGCTTTCAATACCAATATCGATATAAAATTGTTCAAAAATGACTTTATCAATAATAAAACTCGTTGTATATTTTTCTCCGTCACTTACCAAAGCACTGGTTCCTACCAGATAATAATACCAAAATTCACTTTCATAATAATATATCTCATAAAAAGCTTGATTAAGTTCACTCGAATTAGTTGTTATGAAAACTTCATAATATGTGGTATATTCCACAACCTCTATCTCGTAAGTAAAACTTGACAATGTATGAATAAATGCTTCTCCAATCAAAACATGTTCTTCTCTTAAAGTATCTGGATTAATGTACCAAGCCTTCATCAAAAATGTATAATCGCTATCAGGTTTAAGTCCAGAAATAACGAATTCATTGCCATGTTGTTCCATCTCCGTACTAGGAATATAATCAATCCTTTTAACTAAATACTCATTTAGATAAACTTCCATCTGATAAAGGATTTCCACGTTACTAGAACCTTCCACGTAAACATTAAAATGCGCTTCTGAATCATTATAACTGGAAAGATATGTATAAGCGTCAACGCTAAAAGGCGGCGCAAATCTAACCTCATCTAAAATAATCCATTGACCATCAAACATCGCTTCCAAAATAATCACGAACTGAGCATGTGAAGAATCATAAAACTGAATTTCCACATTATTTTCAAGCATTGTTAGTACATAAGTATCATAAAATATCTCTTGTTCAAAATCTTGATAAATTGTCGCATATCTTATCTGAAAGTTGCTGTAGTTTTCGATGTTTCCATAACTAATACCAATATCATAAATTAATTCATAATAAAGTGAATTAGGAGAAATACTGATACTAGATATTGCAGCCACTAAATCATTACTTGTAATGACTGTCTCTTTCGCTAATACCTCTTCACCAAAGCCTTTATCAAAAACGACTTTTAATGAATATTTAGTATTTTGATCAAGTTCACTAAAACTACCATAATTTTGGCCGATTGTAATCCACTGTTCAATTCTTTCGAATTGACTCTCTAGCACTAATTTGACTTGATTATCTGCAACTATAAAGTCTTGATCAGTAACACTCACTTGATAGATTATTTCATGCGAAAAAGCTTTGACGTCATCAAAGCTAGCTTTAGGACTTTTAGGTATAAAAACAGTGACTGCTACAACCGCAACTACTGTAACAGTGACTGCTTGAAACAAAGATTTAATTATTTCAAATTTAGTCCTTTGTTTCATCTTCTCTTGGAATTCTTTGATTCTAGACAAAAGCTGTCCTCACTTACATATAATTTTATCTCAATTTCAATTAAAATCAATACACCTTCCCAAAATAAAATTTAAAACGAATATATTTTTTATTTCTTGAGTATTCTTAAACTAATAGGAAGTGAAATTCCTTTTGTTTTTACCTATTTTATGGTATTATTTCTCTATAGATATCACAACAAAAGAAAGGGATGCTTAATGAGAAATCCAAATCAAAATCAAACTCCATTTTTCACCAAGTTAAAGGAATATGGAATGAGCCATGTGGCTCCTTTTGATGTGCCTGGGCATAAGCTCGGAAGAATCGAAAATGACTTACAAAAATTTGTTGGTAAGAAAATGTATTTACTGGACGCTAATTCACCAGTGGGACTAGATCACCTTAATTACCCTACTGGAGTGATTAATGAAGCCCAAAGTTTAATGGCTGAAGCCATGGGCGCTGATAAGTCCTACTTTTTGACTAATGGCACTACTACAGGAATCCTCGCCATGGTTATGAGCGTCTGTAAAGCAAATGATAAAATTATCTTACCAAGAAATGTTCATAAATCAGTAATCAACGGACTTATCCTCTCAGGAGCAATGCCAGTCTTTATCAAACCAAATATTGATGAGTTTGTTGGTATCGCTAATGATGTGAGTTTTGATGCCGTCAAAAAAGCAATTGATGAAAACCCTGATGCTAAAGCAATTTTCGCCATCAATCCAACATATTTTGGAGTAGTCTCCGATATCCAGAAAATAACGGATTACGCTCATGAGCATAAAATGATTGTCATGGTGGACGAAGCTCATGGAGCACAGTTCTACTTTTCCCAAAAACTACCGCTTTCAGCTATGGAAGCTGGAGCTGACATCAGCGCTACTTCAATGCATAAAACCGCTGGTAGTTTAACGCAAAGTTCTATCATCCTCACTAAGGGTGAAAGAATTGACCATCAACGCTTAAGAGCGACGTTAAATATGTTACAATCAACTTCTCCAAGTTCGCTTTTGATGGCGAGTTTAGACGTCGCAAGAAAAACGATGTATTTCCAAGGTAAAGCCAAAATAAATAACATTTTAAAACTAGCAAAGATTGCTAGAGAAAAAATAAAAACAATTCCTGGTTTAACCGTTATCGATAAAGAATATCTTTTAAACCAAGGCTGCTATGACTACGATGAAACCAAACTCATGGTTAAAGTTAGCGATTTAGGAATCTCCGGTTTTGATATTTATCAAATGATGAAAAAGAATTATAACATTCAGTTAGAGCTAGCTGAATCACATATCGTTTTATGTGTCTTAACTATCGGTACCACAAAACAAGATCTAGAAAGATTAGTTTTAGCATTTAAAAAATTAGCGGAAAAATATTATAAATTAAAAGACAAATTACCAAAAATTGAATTTAGATATCAATTCCCGGATACTTATGCAAGACCGCGTGACGCTTATCATGCGCCAAAGAATTTAGTTAAATTAGAAGACGCAATTGATGAAATCTCCGCTGAATCAATTATGATTTATCCACCAGGAATTCCAATCATCATCCCAGGGGAAGTTATAACTGAAGAGGTAGTAAAAGATATTAAGTTTTATAAAAACAAAGGCGGTTCTTTACAAAGCGATATCGACAATGATACCGATATCGATTATGTCCAAATCGTTGATAAAGAAAATTGGAGTAAATACGAAGGTGATTTAATATGAAAAAAGTAGATTTATCATTTCAAAGTTGTAAAGCTGAATACGAAGAAAGCCCTGTTGTTTTATTTTCAGCACCACTAGATAATACAACATCATATCGCCCAGGTACGCGTTTTGCCGGTAATGCTGTCAGAGTAGAATCGATTGGGATTGAATGGTATTCACCATATAAAGATATGGACCTTAAAGATTATTCAACTGTTGATATCGGTGATTTAGAATTACCGATGGGTCTCGTTGAAGAATCTTTAGATATCATCTATGAAACTGCAAAAAAAATTGTTTCTGACAATAAAAAACCGATGATGGTCGGTGGTGAACATCTCGTCACTTTTCCGGTTGTTAAAGCTTTGATGGAAAAATATGAAGACTTGCATATCATTCACTTGGATGCACATACAGATCTAAGAGACGAATTCTTAGGAAGAAGGTTATCGCACGCTACTGTTATTAGAAGATGCTATGATATATTAGGTGATAATCGCATTTTCCAATTTGGCATTAGAAGCGGCGATAAACACGAATTTGAGTTTGCAAAAAGTGGTCACACTTATATGCAAAAATTCAATTTCAATACTTTAGAATCAACCATCAATAAAATCAAAGATAAACCAGTTTATATCACAATTGATTTAGATGTTTTAGATCCATCAATTTTTCCTGGTACCGGAACTCCTGAACCAGGTGGCGTCACATTCAACGAACTGTTAGACGCAATGAAAAAATTTGAAAAGTTAAATAATGTCGTTGGCGCAGATTTAGTTGAACTTTCCCCGATGTTAGATAATTCCAATGTTTCTACTGTTGTCGCCGCTAAAGCTTTAAGAGAAATGATTCTGCTTCTGCACCGCTAAAATTATGGAATCGATAAGAGAACTCTATAAAGTCGGTCGAGGTCCATCCAGTTCTCATACAATGGGACCGGAAAAAATATGTCAAGAAATCCTTAAAAACTATGACGGTGATTTTTTCGAAGTCACACTTTATGGTTCCTTGAGCTTTACCGGACTTGGTCACTTAACTGATAAGATTATTAGAGAAACTTTAAAAAATGCCGAAGTCTATTTTTCCAAAGAATTAAAACTAGAACATCCAAACACTATGGATATTACAATTTATAAAGATAAAAAAATTATTGGTAAAGAGCGTTATTACAGTATTGGCGGTGGTTCTATCTTACGGAAAGGTGATGAAGAATTACCAAAGAATCATATCTATCCTCACCATAATTTTCAAGAAATAAAAGATTATTGTCTCGAAAAAAATCTTAAACTTCATGAGTATGTTTATCTTCACGAAGACAAACAATTTAAAGACTTCTTAAGGGATATTTGGAATGTTATGAAAAATACCATCAACACCGGTTTACATCAAGAAGGATATTTGCCAGGAATCTTAGAAGTTAAAAGAAAAGCTAGATCACTTTTATACGATCAAAAAAATAAAGTTTCAATCGAATTAAGGCTTCTAAGTTCTTATGCCTATGCAACCAGTGAAGTAAATGCTAGTGGTGGCGTAGTTGTAACTGCACCAACTTGTGGTGCTAGTGGCGTCTTGCCAAGTATCTTATATTTTCTTAAAGACATTAGAAAGTACTCTGACGAAAGAATTCTTGACGGTTTAGCTATAGCCGGCATCATCGGCAATATCGTTAAAAACAACGCCTCTATCAGTGGCGCTGAAGCTGGTTGTCAAGCCGAAATTGGTACTGCTTGTGCTATGGCAGCAGCTGCTTACAGTGAACTTGAAAACGGTTCTTTAGAAGTAATTGAATATGCTGCAGAAATTGCTCTAGAACATCACTTAGGTCTTACTTGCGATCCGATTCTAGGCTACGTGCAAATACCTTGTATTGAACGTAACGCCGTTGCTTCAGTCAGAGCAATGAACGCTGGTGAACTAGCAACACTTTTAATCGATACTCGTTTGGTATCTTTCGATACAGTCGTTGAAGCGATGAAAGAAACCGGAAAAGATTTACTGGATTCATATCGTGAAACCAGCATTGGTGGACTTGCTAAATTCTATAAGAAAAAGGTTAGCTAAAATTAGCTAACCTCTTTATTTGCTGATTTATAAAATAAAATATATCCGAAAATTAGATACTGTAAAATTGTAAAAATTAAAATAAAAATTAATGAAAACCAATTTAAACTTTTGAAAAAATCAATTAGAACTTGGTAAACATTTAAAACGTCCCAACTGTTATACCGCAAGAAACGTCCGATATAAATGCCAACACTTGCAATAAATGGTATCAATAACAAGAAAATATATTTATATTTAGGTATCTTTTTAACAATTAAATAATAAAAATAATTAAAACTTCTAATTGCAATCATTAATCCAATGAATGCAGCTACTACTAAATGAAAGAAAGCAAGATATGCATCAATATCTTGTAAATACAATAAACCTTGATAGATCCCTAAACTCTGCATATAATTATCGCTGTCAAGATAAATTAAGTCGGTAACTAAATAGAGACTGTTAGGATAAAAGAATAACCATATCAGCCCTAATATCACCGGCCAGCCTTTTCGTTCTTTAAGTATATTAAGTAAATAGATAATTACTAAAGGTATATATGCTAAAATCATATTCCAAATCAACATGAAATGAATCCCATCTTTTACTCTAAGAAATGTAAATGCTGAAAGCATAACAAACAAGACAAAGATAACAATATCTAAAAATATGAATTTTTTAAGTTCTTTTAATTCCATCTTTCATCACCCATTAAAGAAAACAAGTGAGTTTATCACTTGTTTTTTTCTTTTCTATTTGATTATTTTTAATTCTTTTCCTACTTTTTCAAATACTTTTACAGCAAAATCTAAATCATCGATCGTATGCATCGCACTAATCATACATCTTAATCTGCCTTTACCAACCGCAACAGTTGGAAAAACAATTCCCGAAACAAAAACACCATTTTTTAATAGCTCACGAGAAAACTCCATCGTCTTTGCTTCATTACCAATCATTACCGGTGTAATCGGTGTTTCACTATGACCGATATCAAAACCTAATCCTTTTAATTTATCTTTAAAATACCTTGAATTACTCCATAACTTATCAGTATACTCAGTACTTTCCATCAACATTTTTACCGACTCAATAGTAGCACCGATTGCAGCTGGTGGTAAAGCTGTCGAGAACAATAAAGGTCTAGCTCGATGTAATAGCCATTCTTTTACAATCTTTTTCGAAGCGACATAACCGCCGATTACACCTATTGCTTTTGATAAAGTACCGATAATAAAATCAACTTCACCATGCAATTTAAAGTGATCAACCGTTCCTCTTCCGCTCTCACCCAAAACACCGCTACCATGAGCGTCATCGACATAAGTAAGACAATCATACTTCTTAGCTAATGCAACAATTTCCGGTAATTTAGCCAAATCCCCGTCCATTGAAAAAACACCGTCAGTAATGATTAAAACATTATTATAGCCTTCCCTTTTTTCCTTCAAGACTCTTTCCAAGTCTTCCATATCTGAATGTTTGTAAACCGCTTTTTCAGCTCTTGATAATCTGACGCCATCAATGATTGATGCATGATTCAACTCATCACTAACGATTAAATCACCCTTATTAACAATTGCTTGGATAGCTCCGATATTGCAATTCAAACCAGATTGAAAACAAGTAACTGCTTCTTCCCTTTTAAATTCAGCTAATAAAACTTCTAAGTCTTCCAATAAATCCATATTGCCGACAATGGTCCTAACACTACCAGTACCAGCACCATATTTTTTAACAGCTTTAATCGCCGCTTTTTTAACTCGTTTATGTCCCGCTAAGCCTAAATAGTTATTGCTGGATAAATTAACTACCTCATGATGATTCAGATCAATCACATTACTGCAGGGACCATAATTTATCGGTAACTCCCGATAAACTCCATCCTTCTTCAACTGTTCAACTTGTTCATGTAAATACTTTAAACTATCTTTCATTTATAAAACCTCACTTTCTAAGGAAATAATATTACTTTACCGCAGTTCTTATTATTCATGACTTCTGCGGCTTCATTAATCTTACTCAATGGAAATTGATGAGTAATAATCTTATCCAAATGCAACATATTATTATCGATTAATTCTTTTACCTTATACCATGTATCATATATTCTTCTTCCCACAACCCCATAGATATGAATACCTTTAAAAACAATGTCATCAGAAACATTCAAACAAACATTTTCGCTAGGTAGTCCAAGCATTGCCATGCCACCACCGGCTTTAATATATTTAAAAGCTGTTTCAATCGCGGTCTTGTTTCCTGAAAATTCACAGACAACATCCGCTCCACTCATGTTAGTGTATTCCATAACTTTTTCTAAAGTATTTTCTGTTAAAGGATTGATTACATAAGTCGCTCCCAATTCCTTAGCTAAATTTCTTCTATATTCATTAACTTCTATCGCTATAACAGTTTTAGCCTTACACGCAAGAGCGACATCAACACCCATCAACCCAATTGGTCCAGCACCACAAATAACAACTGACTTATCTTTTACTTCAAAATGACAAACTGTATGAACCGCATTTCCTAAAGGCTCTTGAACTGATAAATGCAAAGGATTATTTTTCTTATCGCTCTTAAAGCAATTCTGTGCCGGAATCTTAATATACTCTGCAAAACATCCATCAACATCCACACCGATAATTTTAGTGTTTTTACAGATGTGTCCTTCACCTCTTAAACAAAACTCACACTCATTACAAATAATATGAGTTTCCGCACTAACGATATCTCCCACTTTTACTCGCTTAACATCATCAGCGATTTTAAGAACTTCACCGGAAAATTCATGTCCGACAGTTAACGGTAATTTAAGCCTATTTTTAGCCCAATTATCATAATTATAAATATGTGAATCCGTCCCACAGAAACTAACACTGTTAATTTTAATGAAAACCTCACCTGGTTTTAACTCAGTACTAATCTTCTTTCTTACTATCGAAAACCCTTTTTCAGGTTTATCCTTAACAACCGCTTGCATTTCAATTTCTTTTAAATTTGTAAAATCCGTCATTTATTATTCTCCTTTTTTACAAACGCTTACATCATAAATTATTATAACATAAAACTTAACTCTTGGCGAAAATATTTTAAAGAATTTTCCAATAAAAAAAGGCCTTAAAAGACCTTTTAATCATTGCTTAAAATAACGCTTCTTCTTCAACTACCTTTTCTTCTTCAACTTCAGGCACATAATCAATTGATCCATAATATATTTCATTAAAGAATAATGTTCTCGCTGTTTGATGACGAGGTACAACCCATAATAATAAAATACCTAATGTAAGTATTGATAGTAAATACCAACCAATGTAAGATAAATCCAATAAGAATAAATCAGACTTATTACCAACCATCATATTCTTTGATTTTGTAATAGCGTCTATTCCAGATAAACCTCTGTCTTTAACAGCTAAATACATTGACATACTGTAAGCATAAGATTTTATAATCCCAGGAATCACTAACAATAATGACCACAAGAAAATAAATAAACCTTCCATAAATACCAAAACGATATTTCTGCCATACTCTTCAACAAACCCTGATTTTAATTTTTCAAAAATCTCAAATTTCGGACCATCAGCTACATCAATATAAAGGCTTGTTGTACTATAAGCAATCCCAGCACTAACTAAAAAACTAATAGCGCTAAACAATGTTACTAAAGCCGGAATACCTTGATCAACGATTACACCATTTTGAATCTCCGGTCTAAAGGTGTCAGTCAACGACGCGATAATTCCGGTAATAACTGCGACTATGATGGTATATAGGATTACTTCTCCATATCTACCAACTAGTCTACTTCTTGCTTCATCTCTGTAAAAACTTCTTTCTTGCTTCATTCTTTTCTCCTTTATTAAAGTAAATTTTATTTATCTTCAAGTTTGAATGTCAGCAATAACTTCGCTCCTGGAAATTTGTAATCTTCAGTAACCAAATACTCCTTAACATCGAAACCTAAATGAACATTAAGTCCTTCATCTTCAACGTACTTATAAACTCTTTCAACTTCGTTCATTAAATCATCATGTTTAATCGTGAAACTAATATATCTGCCTTTAGGGAGTTTCTTGGTTACTAAATCATCATCTTCACAATCAAATAACTCATTAATCTCCACCAAAGCAAAATAATCTAAAGTCTTAGATTCCATGAAATCAAAACGATACATCTCCAAACCAATAAATCTGTTAGGAACAATCTTATTAGGAATATCATCTAAATAAACCTCACGAAAATCGTCCCAAAGTCCAGGGATCTTATCATAATCATTAGTGTTCACTTTCAAACCACCAATTAATTCAATCCCCGCAAAATATCTTGTATTGAAATCCTTAACAACATATTCCATATGAGAATCACCCCTATCATTTAACATTTTATTATATAAACGGATAAAAATCAAGATTTACTAGAACAAAAGTAATCTAAGATTACTCTTTTAAAACGATAACTAACCTAATAGGTAAGTTCGCTTAGGCGTGTTACAACCTTTAAACCCCGTCCCTAAGGCATTGGGCTTACTTTTTCTTATTATATTTAATGAGGCATTCAAATCAGCATTGATGAGGATACCTTTTTCACTTTTATATAATCCTCTTTTTATTCTTTTACCTAAAAAAGCTTGTTTCTTAAAATCATCATTATCCAGATAAGATAGATACTTTCCGGTTTCGAAGTAATGTTGTCAAACATTATATAGGGCTTGGTTATATAAGTCCTTAGCTTCATGCATTAAATATAATAAGAACTTCTTTTCATTTTCATTTAAATACAACTTAGTTTTAATGGCTTTATACGTCATATGTTTTCCTCCTTTCACACTTGATTTGTATACTAATATTATACCATATTTTAGTGCAAAAGCAGGCCGCTATTTGTTAATTATCAAATACAATTTTCTATTAAATAAAAAAAGTGATTTATTTTCCAAATCACTTAAATAAACATTGATTCATTTTAATTTTTTTTTACTTGCTTTTACATAATGGACTATATAAACAATAATTCCAATATTCAATCCTAACAATAGTAACATGATTGGATCGCTTAAAAGATTAATTACATATCCCGCCTTAGGAATTCTAAAAGCGACTTTACCAATCAAATCATCCTCAGTAATATCAACTGGATTATCAAATTCATCTTTCCACTCATCTAACGCTTCAGTTCCTTCGGCATGAGTCTTAAATATGATTTTTCCATTTACTTCTTCTTTAGAACCCAAATAATGAGTTACATAAGAAGTGTCACCCAAGTCGCTTAAATACGCTTCAAAAGTGATAATATCGCCAACTTCTAAATTATCCGGATTAATCTTTCTAACCATCACAGCATCATTAACATTAATTGTTGGTTGCATGCTAGGAGAAATAATAACAAAAGTCTTAAACCCGTACACTTCTACAGTCTTTTCTGGAGCGACAACATTAAATACTAAATAACTGACAAGAAAAATTGCCAGTACATAAAAAAGAATATTCTTAATCAAACTCAACCGTGATTTCTTCATCATTTGCATAATTTTCCTTATACTTCTTAATATAAAATCTTATATTTTTAACAAAGCCATAATAACCAACTAAAATTGAACCTCCAATTGCTAAACTCATTAAAATAAATCCTAAAGGCAAAGAAACAAAGTAGTAAAATATACCGATAATGTTAGCTTGACGAACAAATTTACCAGCAACCTCTTCAAAATCAACTCTATCTACAGTTAAACCATCAAAAGTACTGACTACTTGATTATTGGTAATATCAACAGCGAATATCTCTTCTATCCAAACCGTTCCTGTCTCATCAACTACGGCAACCATATCTCCATCTTTTAGTTCATTTATTTGCACTTCATCTATCCAGACAACTCGTTTCATTACTCTTCCATCAATAATTTCACTCTTATAAGGAATTGCAAAATCTTGATAACCATTAAAGACTCTTAGACTAACTTTAGGAAAAAGCAAAGGAAGAGATAAAAATAACAATACAAAGATTGCCAACACTACTGTGCTCGCAAAATAAAAGAAACTTTTATTCCTTTTAAAATTTTTTAATAAATTTGTATTGAATTCATCCTTATAATTTTCTATTTGCATATACTCACCTTAAAATATTTAATTCTCTTCTTATTATTTATTATCAGCTTTTAATTTATTTATTTTATCTTTCTTTAACAGAATAACGACAGCGAATATAACTCCAACGTTCACAACAACTGCAGCTACTCCAAATGGTGACTGAATAAAATTAACGATATTCCCTAGAAAAGGAATTCTAAATAAATAACTACCCAAAATATCGTCATCGTTAAGTATCCAATTATCAACTGGTAATTCATGTCCATTAGT
This sequence comes from Caryophanales bacterium UBA2298, assembly GCA_002345425.1. Taxonomy (GTDB): domain Bacteria; phylum Bacillota_I; class Bacilli_A; order Izemoplasmatales; family Hujiaoplasmataceae; genus UBA2289. Next base: position 13,822 of record DDWA01000058.1, read on the forward strand.
CCGGTAATATCTTATGCCATCAACTTCAGTAATAGAGTTGATATAGTGAGTCACAATATCGATTTCTCCATCTAAATATAGATCTCCATAAAAGGTAATTATATCCCCTTCAAGAAGTTCTTCATAATTAGGACTTTTAACAAATATTAAATCATCTTCCATTAATTCCGGTTCCATACTATTGGTAATAACCACATAGGGTTTAAAACCAAAAATATTAGCCGTTTGTTTAGGAAAAATTACCGCAACAATAATATATATACTTAAGATAAAAACCATCACATAAAACAGCAGTGATAAAACTTTTTTAAATATACTTTTTCTTGTTTTTTCCACTTGACCAACACCCCGTATTTCATTTATTAAAACTAAAGAAATTATATCATAATCTATGTATTAAAACAATAAAGCTAATAATAAGACTAAAATGACTATTTCTTTTAAAAAAAGGAAGAATTTCTTCTTCCCTATTTTTTTATTGTGTAATAACCAATTCATCAATAACTAATCTTGAGTAATCAATGGTACCGCCAGTTTTAATAGTTGCTCCATTATAATAAATTCTAATATAGATTGATTGATTCAAAAACTGACTTGGAATGTCAAAACTATAGAAATTAAATGCAGCTGATTGATTAGTGGTAAACCCTGGTGTACCAGAACCGATTACCGTCCAGTTTGTACCATCAGCACTGACTGAGACTGCAAAAGTTCTTGTCGTAGCTAAAGTATAATCATCTAATCTGCCAAACGTATTTAAATCAGAACTAGAATGTAAGCCTCGATAAGCATAAAATGATACATTTGTCACATTAGAAAGCGGATTAGTTAAAGTCAGTTCTACTTCATAATTCAATCTTATACTATTAACGTTATTTGTTAAAGTATTAAGAACATCATAAGCATTAAAATAACTGAACTCCGGATATGGTGGTGGATCAATAGGGGCCGGAGGTAATATTGGATGTATTGGAATATTAACTCCATCCAAAGTTCTATCTATCAATTGCACAAATCCTATTCTTGGAGCTTTACCATTCGTAGGTATCTCACCAATACCCAAAATCTCCCACTCATGACCTTCAAGCATTATAGCAGACATAGTAATAGATGTTCCATCTACTACTAATGTTTCATCATAAATACCCTCGATATAAGGATCATTTGCAGCTATTAAAGCATCGAAGCAATCTTGCAAATCTTGAGTAGAAATCTGTGCTTCAGTTAAATATGCCCAATCTCCGATAGAAATGGTCCCTTGAGATTGGTCAGAATTACCACTCGTAGAACTTGCCCAATAAGCAAAGGTTTGTGAAACAGAAAGCATAGTCAAAAACACAAGAAACAATAATACGCTTACTTGTAAAATGTGTTGTTTTACTTTCATACCTCTCACCACCTTGCTTAAAAATTATATGTTTATAAAAAGTCTGTAAAAATTAAGCTACTGTGAAAGTTCCTGTAAAGGTAATTACTTGTCCAGCAACTGCATTATAAGCTGTTTGATCAGCTGGTTCTGTTAATGTAACTAAAACAAATACTGTAACGTCAGCGCCATCAGCAATTATAGCTGTACTTCCATCGCCATTTAAAGTAGACCCTGTTACTGTACCACCGATTTGGTAAGAAATATTTACTAAATCTTCGTAACCTGTTGTTGTGCCACCAATTTGAATATTTGATGAACCAAATGATAATGTTGAAGCATAACCACTAGCGTCTAAACCAGTACTGTCCCATGCAACAGTAAATTGCAACATAACATAATCAACTTCATTTGTATCAACGTCATGTCCTTCAGGCACTAATAAATCTGTACCACCATTTGCGTCGCCAACTGTTACAGTTGTTGAAACTGTATTACCTGAACCGATATTGATGGTTCCTACAGCTGTATCATTACTACCTGTAACTGAGCTTGCCCAATATGCATAAGTTGTACCTGATACTGCTAAAGCAAATAACACTAATAATACTAAAACTAAATTTTTCTTTCTAAGATTTCTCATTTTTCATTCTCCTTTAATTTTCTTTCTTTTAATTTTTTTAATTTTTTATTTTTAATAATTTGTTCTGTTAATCTATTGCCTTCGGTTCAACCCTAAAGCCAAGTTCTATTCTAATTTCTTGACCTTTAATTGCCTCGTAAGCGACTTGTGAATCTTCAACATTGACACTAGATAAGTCCAAACTTCTTTCGTTTGCTTCATCTAAGTCAATTGGTTCTTGTAAACGCACTCTAATAACAATCATGACGATATCATTATAGATATCAAACACTTTTAAATCTTGCTCATCACCGATGGTAACTTCAACTAAGTGCGCGTAAGTTGTTAGTCCGCCAATAGTGACTTCCATTTTTTCAACAATTAAATTCATTGTTCTGATCAGTTCCTTATCAAGTGAAACTTCATAACGGAACTCAACCTCTGTTACTTCACCTAAGATAAAGTCATATCCCTTAGGCACTAACCAACCATGAAATTCTCCATTTAAATCAAGAATTTGTAAATTAGCCTGATGCTCAGCTACTTCCACAACAACATTTTCGGTATTGACGACTGTGGACCAATACGCTACTACGCTAGTTGATGTAAAAGCTAAAGAAATCAAGGTAGCGATAATGACTACGTATTTTATTTTATGTTTCACATATAATCACAACCTCTCTTTCTAAAACAAAAAATGGTAACCAACTTGACATTAATAATAAATATTTTAAATATTCTTATTAACGGCAACTGGCTACCATCTGTTTTGAAGGCCCTCTAGCTTTGCGTCACTAGCTTTCACTAGTTTTGCTACTTTTCGTTAGATTAAATTTTTACTTTTTTTATTTTTCCAATAAAAATGCCCTTATCTTGTCTTTTAAGTTAACGGCAACTGGCTGCCACCCTATAAGGAAGGCCCTTTAGCTTTGCGACACTAGTTTTCACTAGCTTTGCTATTTATCGTTATGGAGATTATATTATGTTTAAATTCAATAATCAGATTTAATGCTCACAAATTCATTTCACTAATTTACAAAAATAAAAA
>DDWA01000058.1:16951-21619 GCA_002345425.1 Caryophanales bacterium UBA2298
AAAAAATTTATAAAAAAATGTTTTTTTGTCTTAAAATCATCATATTTAGCGGTTACAACTACTTTATTTAACTGAAAATTCAAAAATAATTTTATCTTGATAGGGTTGGTTCTTCTTTAAAAGTGGACTTGAACTATCTTTATCTTTAAAACCGTAAGGACTTTTTTGGCATTCAAAACAAAGGGCATAATGCCATTTATGTTCACCTAAATGTTTTAATGGAAAATTATTAATGTTATTGTGAGTGTAAAAAACTAAATGATCATAACTAGATCTAACCTTCATCATCCTGTTGCTTAACGGTTCATAAACAACAGCCATAATATGTCTTAAATCATTATTAGGAAAATAATAAATATCATCAACTCCGCCTTTAGGTGTTTTTTCTAACTCTTTTATAACTAAATTCAAGTCTTGTTTTTCCTTAAAATTATAAATCCCGTTCTCTTTAATCACTTTTCCAGAAATTACCAATTCATCGTTCAACTCATGACGTAAATCACTGTTCAACAATACTTGATGATCTCTGATATCACTGCTTAAATTACCTGATAGATTAAAATAAGCGTGGTTAGTTAAATTAAAAACAAAATCTTGATCTGTATCCACTTCAAACATTACTTCTAATTTATTGTCAAATACTCGATAAATTACTTTAACTTGGTAATTGACTAACTCTTCTTCTTCATAGAGAAAAACAACTTCAGTATAATCAATCTCTTCGGTAATCTCATAATCAAACCACTTATATGATAAAGCTAAAGAACCACTGTGCAAGGTATGCAAATTATCACTATTTTTATCTAATTCATAAACTTTATCATCAGTCTTAATAACAGCATCCTTAACTCTACCGGCTATCGGACCAATAGTTGCGTTTAAATAGATGTTGTTATTAAGATAATCATCCATGTTTTCATATTTCAAAACGATATCTTGCATATTACCAAGATAATCCTTAGTTTTTATTCCATAGATCGCAGCACCATAATTCAGTAATTCTACTTCTATTTCTTTCTTCTTGATCACAATAATTCGAAAATCATTTTTTTCTCTAACATTAACCATTTTTTACCTACCTCCCACTCTACCTATTATTTTACCAAATCTTAAACATTATACAAGTAAATTAAAGAAAAAAGAGAAGACTATTAATCTTCTCTTAATAACAAACTACTGGAGCAAGCGAGGGGAATCGAACCCCCATATTCTGCATGGCAAGCAGATGTTTTACCATTAAACTACACCTGCAGTTCGTACTATATATTGTAAATGATTTAGACAAAAATTTCAAGAATTATTTTCATAAATTTTTATTCCATTCAATTACCTATATAGCAAACTATTATTTTGCTAGTTTTCGCCAAGGACTGACAAAACCACCACGTAAATAACTAACCTCATGTGCTACAACTAAAGCATCATCATCATTATCTGATATCAGCTTTAAAATCATATTCTTATTCTTTCGATTAGCAAAAATCATCAAGACTTCACGTTCTTTATATTTACCATGAGCGTCAATGCTTGTTACACCATGGCCATTATCTCTTAAAGCATTGATTACAGTATTAGCTTCATCCTTCATAATTACCGCTTGAATTAATACTTTTCCAACCGCAAGGCGGTTTTCCAAGATTGAACCTAGATATACCCCAAGCGCAAAACCAATACTATAATAGATTCCCTTCATCGGTGCTTCAGCCATACCGGTGATTACTCTAGAAGCAATGAACACCCACAATAAAATCTCAACTAAAGCTAGTAATGTCCCAGGTTTTCTTAATCCTTTTCCGATAAAGATAATTCTTAAAGTTGAAATTGACACTTCAACTACTTTTGCCACCAATATTAACAGCACTTCCCATAACGGAACTGATGTCAAAAAATCCCAAATTGCACTCCACATTTTAACTCACCTCTTCTTAACAAATAAAAGATATTATACTACAATTTAAATTATCTACAAGTAAAATAATTTTTATATTTTTAAAAAAACCTAATATGGTTTTAAAAGCCTCTATTATCTGGCTTCTTTAGTGGTGTCGTACCAGTAATTGATTATCTCTAATCTTTCTCTTTGTTCCTCACAAATAGCCACAAATTCATTTACATATTCTTCACTTACTTCTTCTTTATAATAGACGATATCATAACCGTCATCGCTATATAGCTTATTATTAAAGAAACCAGTTAGTTTATGAGAATAAAATATCTCATCTTGATCAGAAAAAACTGTTTCTCCTAACATGATATTTTGGTTGTATACTAATCCCAATAAATCAAATAATGTCGGAACAATGTTATAAGGAGAAACAAACTTAATTATTTCATTAGATTCATGCGTTTCTAGATACGTTTCTGTAAGGATTGGATTGTAAATTCCCAAGAAAGCTTCATAAAGATCCATATTATAATATTCAGAAGCATCTGCATCATGAAGAACTAAATGTAAATCATGATAATACACATTATGATCCCCGAACAACACCACAATCGTATTGTCCAAGACATTAGCGTCTTCAAGTTCCTGCAAAACTCTTCCCAATGCTACGTCAAAATCCATAACAGCTGCCTGATAATGTCTAATTCTTAATCTATCAGCTTCAGCGCCATCTTCTAAAGGATTAACCCAATCACCAGTTGCACTCGCTTGATCAATCGCTCCAAAATATCCTAAATCTTCAAATAACAACTTATTCATCGGTCCATAATTATAAGGCCCGTGCATAGAAAGACTTGACCAATAATAATAAAATGGTCCATTATTAAAATCCATTTCATTCAATATTTTTTCTACGGTAACGCTATCTAGAGTATAATCGCCATTCCAAGTCCATCTTTCAACCCCTGGAAACAAATCGTTATGAAAATAAGTCTCAGTAAATCCAAGTGGTTCCATCAGTTTTTCACGAGAGTAAAAATCACCGTGATTATCATGAAAATATGCTGTTTGATACTGATAACCCTTGCTTAAAATACTAGGTAAAGCATGAGAAAAATCATACACATAAGAATTATTTAATAATTGAATACTTGGATAATTACCGGTTATTCCTATCATCTCGGAAACATTGGTTTTATTTTCACTGTAGTTATTAGGAAAATATAGTCCTTCTTTCGTCATTCTATATAGATTTGGCGTTAAAACTTCATTTACCGCAAACGGTTGTAAAGACTCGACCATAATCGTTAAGATATTAGCGTCTTCCATCAAACCAAAATACTCACTTGGCAAAGACTCCTCTACAGGAATCAAATCATCGCCAATATTTGAATAATTATTTAGACTTAAACCTAAAACAATGATATTAGCTTCTTTGAGGTAATATCCCAATATCCCATATTCTTCTAGAGAGGCTCTTTTAAAAGTCGTGATATTGACAGTATTATTAAAACGGCTAAATACTTTTATTCCACTGGAAAAAACTGTAAAAATAACTAAAAATACTGATAGTAGTACAATTGCCGTCTTTTTATAATATCTAGGAATATGTTCATAATATCGATACATTTTAATCCATAAAACTCTAATAACCATAAAATATAAAAAAGTAATTACCACTGCAATCAAAATCGAAGGTATCGATAAAAACTCAAAATTAAAGACATTTGTTGCTTCACCGATAAGTGTCAATTGTTGCAACGTAAAAAGATCGAAATATACCGAATACATTGTTGCATTTATCAAAAAGAGTGTCATCACAAATCCTAATATTACAGTCAAATATATAATTGATGCCTTATTAGAGCGGAATAATAAAGCCAAAGATCCTACTCCTAACGCAAAAAGAAAATCAATCATAAAAGACTGAGGGAAATTATCAAAATCGACCCACATGAAAGTTATGTATTCAATTAATAGATAAAACACGAGAAAGGTCAACACCAAAGCGCCTTTTTCTTTAATGTAAAGTTTCATGAAAACCACCATATCTATTATATCATCTATGATATTATTTTAAACTGAAAATTAAAGATTATTTTTCAAAACAAAAAAATAGGCAGCTCAAATGAACCGCCTATTAAAAGTTAATATTGTTAAAAAATGTTATTACATTACGCCGCCAAAGATAGCGTTAAGAATTAAGATAACTACGAAACCAGCTGCCCATGCTACAGTAGTAGCTCCTGACCAGAACTTTAATTGTTCTTTAGAATCAGTAATACCGATAGAACGGTTAACAACGTGGAAGTAAGAGTCATTGAAGTATCCGAAGAATACACCACCGACCATTGCCATTAAAGCGCCGAATACAGGTGATCCACCAGCTGCTAAAACAATAGGAGCTGTAATTGAAGCTGCTGTAACTAAAGCAACGGTACCAGAACCTTGGATAAATCTAACGATTGTAGCAACGATAAATGGTAATAAGATTACAGGAAGACCCCATTCAACGATAGCATTAGCGATTGTATCACCAAGTCCAGTATCTTTAATAACTTGACCTAAAGCACCACCAGCACCAGTAACTAATAAAATGATACCAGCTTGTCTGATTCCAGCTTCCATATGAGGCATAATTTCATTTTTAGGCATTCTTAGTCCTAAACCGTAGATTGCAATTAAAACACCGATTGCAACTGCAGGGATTGGATGTCCAACGAATCCGAAGAAACTTGCCCAGAAACCTGTTAATGTTGTTGAAGCTTTAAGAATTTGAGTTA
>DDWA01000058.1:21764-22393 GCA_002345425.1 Caryophanales bacterium UBA2298
CATAGGGATTGAAACAACAAGACCCATAAGAATCATTGTACCAAGATTAACACCGAATTGATCAGCCACAGCGATTGGGCCTGGTGTAGGTGGAACCATTGTATGAGTAATTACTAGACCCATAGCTAAAGCACCAGCTAATACAACTAAATTCTTTCTTGTTTTTTGTGAGATTGATTTAGCAATTGGAAAAAGAATTACGAAAGCAGAGTCACAAAAAATAGGAATTGATACGATGAAACCAGTTAATGTTAAAGCTAGTTCTTCTCTACCTTTACCAAATAATTTGATAAAGACTCTTGCCATTTTTTCCGCAGCACCTGAGACTTCGAAAATTTGTCCCATAACAACACCGAAACCAATGATGATCCCGATAGTACCTAATGTGCCGCCAAATCCTTTTGCGATGATTCCTGGGATTTCTCCACCAGGTACGCCACCGATAAGACCTACTAACAATGCGGCAAGAATGATTGAAACGAATGCTGGGATTTTAGTCATTGTTACTAACAATACTAATACCACAACACCTACAGCTAGTCCGATCATCATTTGTGTTGGATTGATCAAACTTGGATCAAAAGCTGCAAATAACGCATTAAACATTTTTAAATCTCCTTTTCTTTTTT
>DDWA01000058.1:22564-70839 GCA_002345425.1 Caryophanales bacterium UBA2298
TATATAAGAATCTATTTTTCGGATCTGCATGATAAGTAACTTTATTAGCTTTGCCTCTTAAAGATGCAAAACCCTCTTGATAAGTTTTAAATTCATGCTTTGAAACTAAAGCCGAAATTAGCGCCCCTAATGCTGTAGCTTCTGAAGAATCATAAACCGAAACTGCCTTATTGAAAACATCTGCTTGAATCTGGTTGAAGGTCGGAAACTTAGTTAATCCTCCCGCTGCATGAATTATGTCAACATAGCCAATCAAATTAGCAATCAATTCAATATTTTCTGCCATCTCAAGCGCAATACCCTCTAAGACACTTCTTGCAAAGTCGCCACGTTGGTGTTCAAGTGTTGCGTTAAAGAACACTCCCTTAGATAACGGATTCCAATAAGGAGCGGCACTCCCTTTGAAATGCGGTACCAATAAAAGCCCTTTAGCGCCTGGTTGTGACGCAATCACTTCAGCGTTTATCGTATCAAACGTATCTTCTTTATAGAACTGATCGCGGTACCATGCGTAGATGTTCCCACTCGTTAATAGACCCGCTTCTACGACCCACTTACCCGGTACTGCGCTAGCGCTAAGTAGCACGCGCATGTTCTCATCAAACACAGGCTTGTCCGCGTGCGCGATGATGAAAGAACCTGTGCCAATGTTTGCTTCCAATGTTCCTTCAGTCAAAACATTAAGTCCTACAGCTGCGCATTGTTGATCGCCACCAGCTAGAATTACATCTATATTTTTCGCTAAACCAGTTTTTTCAACTGCTTGGTCATTTAAAAACCCAATGGAAGTTCCTGGTTTAACAATCTCTACTAACTTTTCTTTATCTAAATCAAAAGCATTAATCAACTCGTCATCCCAAGCAAACTTATGAATATCCATCAAAAGCGTTCTTGCAGCTTGGGTAACGTCAGTCACAAATCTACCAGTTAAAAGGTAAGCGACGTAATCTTGAACACCGATAAACTTATAAGTTTCATCATATAAATCAGGCATATTGTTTTTAACCCATTTCATCTTCGGTGCAGAAAAATATGAATCCAATCTTAATCCTGTTTTTTGATAGATATCTTGCATAGACATCTTTTCTTTGACACTTCTTGTTTCTTCATGGCTTCTCCGGTCTTGCCAAGTGATGGCATTATATAACACCTTGCCCTGACGATTGACCGGAATGATTGAAGCTCTTTGTGAAGTTAAAGAAATTGATTCGATTGTTATTTTATGTTTTTTTGCATAATCATTGATATCTTTTAAAGTATCGTACAAAGTATCCTTCCAAGTTCTCGGATCTTGTTCTACTTCAATGCCATTGAAGAATGGCGAATAAGGTAACTGCGAAGTAAACAACGATTCACCTTTCTTATTATAAAGAATGGTCCTCATACTTTGCGTACCGACATCAACGATTGCAATTGCTTTATCTTTATTCATAAACCTTAAACATCTCCATATGTTCGATGATGGTTTCTTTAGCGACTTTAACTGCTTTTACACTTAATTGTGAAAAATGCACTTCTTCATTTTTTACAATAGTTTTTCCAAATAACTGTACAACTTGACGAGAAATTTCTGTATTGACATTAATCTTTGCAATTCCGTTTTTAATACATTCATGAACGGTATTTTTAGGTGTTCCACTACCACCATGTAGTACTAAAGGAATACTGACTAAAGCTTTAATTTCTTTTAAACGGTCAACGCTGATATTAGGTTCTCCCTTATACATTCCATGGACTGTTCCAATGGAAACCGCCAAACAGTCAACTTTTGTAGCTTCTACAAATTCTTTAGCTTGTAAAGGATCAGTATAATTAGTTACGCCTTCATCCTCATTAGAATGACTTCCTAAAGCGATAGAACCAAGCTCTGCTTCAACAGTAACATTATTCTTATGTGCGTAATCAACCACTTCTTTTGTGTTGGCTAAATTTTCTTCAAAGCTAAGGTGTGAACCATCATACATAACTGAAGTAAATCCAGAATCAATCGCTTTTTTGATTTGTTCGATATCTTTAGTATGATCAAGATGCAACACTACCGGTAAGTCCATATCAAGTGTCATTGTTCTTACTAAATTAGCAACTTCTTTAAGCTCCATGTTAGCTAGATATTTCTCTCCAAATGCTATAATAGCTGGAGTTTTATTTTCTTTTATTGCTTCAACTACTGCTTTGATCGTTTCATAATTATAAACGTTAAAAGCTCCAACTGCGTATTTATTATCTAGTGCTTGGTATAAAACATCATTCAAATTCGCAATCATTTTTTAACACCTGCAAGCCATTTTTTAAAGTCTTCATTTTCTAATACTTCAGGATTTAAAATAAATTGCGCTTTTTTTCCTAATAAGAATTTTTCAATATCTTCAAATAATAAATAAGGTGATCCAGTTAAAACTTCTGTTGTTGTTCCTGCAATATGAGTTGTTAAAGTTACATTGTCCAAATCAATGTATTTAGAATTAGGATCGATTGGTTCTTCATCAAAAACATCCAACCCAGCGCCTGCAATCTTCTTACTCTTTAACATTTCATATAGATAATCCATATCAATCAATCCAGAGCGTCCAGTATTAATAATATAAGAAGTTGGTTTCATCATATCTAAATATTCTTTAGAAGCCCAGCCTTTAGTTGCTTCAACTAAACGCAAATGGATCGTTAGAAAATCTGATTCTTTAAACAATGTTTCTTTATCAACCGGTGTACAATTCGCTTCTAAAATATCTTCTTCAGGAGTAAAAGCATCATAAACCAAAACCTCCAAATCCCAACCTTGAAGTTTTTGTGCAACTAATCTACCGATATAACCAAATCCAGCAATCCCGATCTTCTTACCTTTTAACTGTGGTACAAAATCAACGTTAGAAAACTCTTTTTGCCAACCCCTATTCTTGATTGAATAATGTGCTTTAGCAATGTTTCTTGACTCAGCTAACATTAAACCTACCGCAAAATCAGATACTGCTTCTGCATTTCTTCCCATAACGTTAAAAGCTAAAATTCCTCTTTTAGTCGCTTCCTTCAAGTTAATGTTTTCTTTGCCCGCTCTTGCTAATCCGACAATTTTTAAATTTGGCATTGCATCCATTAACTTTGATGATACTGGGACAAATAATCCCGCTAATAATTCTGCATCAGATCCTTCATTTAAAACAACATCAGGAACCACTTCAATCTCAGGTCCTTGTTGTTCCACTTTAAGTCTTCTGTCTTGTAAAGCAGACCAGTCCTTCTCAAAATCCTCCATTGCCATTTTATTAAAAAACTTCTTGATGTGTTTTTCATATGCTGGTTTGAACATTTTGCTTGTGATCATCGGGTCTCCAGAAATAATTGCTTTCATTATAAATCCTCCTATATTTTTATATTTTTAATTGTTTGTTTGTGTTCTTTTTAATATTTACGATAGTATTATAAGATAAAAAAGCATTGTTGTCAATGCTTTTTTGTTCGTTTTTGTTCTTTTTTATCTTTTTTTGAAATATGGCGCATATTTAGCTGCGAGAATAATCGCTTCTGACATTGAAATCTCATTAGCGATGTTTTTTCCTGCAATATCCATTGCTGTTCCATGATCAACTGAAGTTCTTAAAAATGGCATGCCATTAGTAATTGAAATCGTGCGATGGAAATCATAGGTCTTAGTAGCAATATGACCTTGATCATGATAAAGCGATAAAATAGCTGCCCATTTTCCGCTTAAGCCAATCGTAAAGATTGAATCTGCAGGGACCGGACCGATAACATCATATCCTTGGTTCTTCATTTCTTCTATCGCCGGAACAATCTCTTCCACTTCTTCCCAACCAAATAAACCATGTTCGCCTGAATGAGGATTTAATCCAGCTACGGCAATCGTCCCTTTAACTCCTAAACGATCTAAAGCTTCGTGAGAGCGTTTAATATAATCCATTACTCTTTCTTTTTTAACCATATCAATTGCTTTTCTTAAACTCACATGCCTTGATAAGAAAAATACTCTTAATTTTTCAATTTCAAACATCGTCAACGGATCATTGGTATTTGAAAGTGAGGCAAATATTTCAGTGTGACCGATAAATGGCACATTAGCAGCTTTTAAGCTTTCTTTATTGATCGGAGTAGTCGCAATAGCGTTAATAAAATCTTTATCGCTTAATTCAACGCTCATTTTGATATATTCAAAAGCTGCTTGTCCGCACATAGCATCAACTTTACCTAAAACTAACTTTTCCATCTCAATATTATTGACTGGATAGACATAGACAGCACCTTTTTTAAACTCAATATTTCTGGGATCATTAACTTCTTCAAGCGAACAATCAAGTTTATAAAGATCAATTATTTGTTGTAAAACATTTAAGTCGCCAATTAAAAGCGGATTAGCAACCGCCAAAACTCTTTCATCAAGAGCTGACTTGATTGCAATTTCTGGCCCAATACCAGCGGGGTCACCAATTGGAACCCCAATAATCGGTTTTTTCATTTACATTTCTCCTTCAAAATATTCACTTATTAATAAGTAAGCATCTTCATTACCAATCATACCACCCTTGGTAATGATTGGTAATCCTGCAAAGTTTCCTTCGACCACCTTTCCATAAACACATAAAGGCATAACTTCATCAATCAACTCAATTCCCTTTGCATCATTATCTAGCAAGAAACTAAGCGTTGTGTCTCCCCCACTTGAAAATATTCCTTTTATCTTATAGTTTTCAAGTACATATCTAGCGATTTTAGCTAAACTTAAATTGATTATCTTAGAAACGTCATCAACTTCAATTTTTTTATCTTTAGCAATCTCGAACAGATTCAATACTACTCTTTTATCAATATCAAAGGTAGATATTGCGATATGATTATGAGTTGAAATAACAATTTTATTTAAAACATCTTTGCTAATATTATCAACATTTTTTTCGTCTAACAAATCAAGCGGATTAAGTGAGATTACTTTAATAGTATTTTTCCCTCTAACATATTTCAATTGGTTAAAGGTTGTATCAGTAACGCTACCTACTAAATACAAGAACTTCTCTTCGCTTACACCAGTCTTGATTTTTTCTTTAGTATAATAAAAAGTAAAAACACCTGGATCAACGGTAATAACATCACAACCTATACTCACTAAAGCTCTTGAGATCAGAGCAATGTCTTCATTGGTTTCAGCGTCAAAGATAATTCCATCATATTTTTTATAAGCTTCAACTATTTTTCCTACTAAAAAAGACTTATCGATATATGCATCTTTATAGATATTAAATAATGTTCCTTCAAACTGTTTTTTAAACAAAGTATAAGCATCACTTGTATCAATCGGCATCTTGGGATCCTTCGCTACATCCGTCTTTTCAAGACTGACGCCATTAACATAAACTTGACCGTTCTTACAAATTCTTCCGGATTTAGGAAAAGATGGAACTATAGCGATTTTCCTGTTGGGAAAAACCTCTTTAAATGCATTAAGCTCCGCCCCTAAATTACCCCTTAAGGTAGAGTCAACACGCTTGTTAAGAACAACAATTTCTTCATTTTTAAATTGCTTCAACACTTCTAAAACTCGCTCTTTAGCAACACTAGCTTCAACTGCTCTTGAGTCAGTTGAAACAGCTAAAGAATCATATCCAGAATAATCTGGTAAATCACATTGATTTATCGCACTTAAAGTTTTTAACTTTAACTTATTTAAAAGAATCGCACTAGCATTTGCCCCTGTTGAATCATCACATACAAATAAGGTTTTTAACATTCCTTGTCCTCTTTTCTGTTACATTTAACACTGACAAATTCCGTTGCTTTTAAATCAAAATTAGTCAATTCGTTGACATCAAAGTCAGTAATAACGACATCAAAATCATTGATGTTAAGAATCTTATACAAGGACTTGCTGTAGAACTTAGATGAATCAACTAAAAGAATTGATTTATTAGCACTCTCATAAGCAATTTTTTTCATTTTCATTCGGTTGATATCCGGTGTACAAAGATTCATTTCGTTATCGACTGACGATGTTCCTAAAAACGCAACATCGATGTTAAATTCTTTTAACATTTCTTGTGCATAAACATCAGTTACACTACCAGTTTCCTTACCAATTAAGCCTCCCAAAAAGATAACTTGATTATTCGATAACATCAAGTGAGCCGCAATCCTAATATCATTAGTAATAACTGTCAAATCTTGAGTTGGTAATTTTTGCGCTAATTCAAATGTAGTCGTTCCTGCATCTAAGTAAATAATCTTGTTGTTTTCTAAAAAAGTAACAGCTTTTCTAGTAATGCATTGTTTGATTTCAGCATTTTCTTCACGTTTATCATTATATGCCATTTCTTGCAAAAGCACTCGATTCATTAAAGCTCCTCCGTGAGTTCTCTGTAAAAGGTTGTTCTCCTGAAGCTTTTCTAAATCTCTTCTAATTGTCATTTTTGATACATTGAATTTTATGGCAAATTCTTCGACTGAAACGTTACCTTTTTCGCTTAAAAGTGAAAGAATTTCCAATTGGCGATTGTTGCTTATCATAATATTCTCCTTTGTTTGCTTATGTTTGTTTTTGTTTGTTTTATTGTATCACGAAACAATTTTTATTGCAATAAGAACAACCTATAATTTGTTTAAATAAAAAGAAGCGCCTTAAAAAAGCGCTTCTAAAATGAAATTAAATTTATTTTTTCTTTTTTAAAACTATAAAAACAATCACACCAGCAGCTATAGCAACACCGCCCGCAATACTTCCAATGATAATTCCTAGATTACTAGATATTGAAAAGTCATATTCAGCATTTAAATCAATTACATCTTTATGAACAACATATGTTGAATTAGCTGATAATGTAATAGTGTCGCCACCAGCATATTCATCAATAACTTCAGTTCCAGCAAGTTCTCCATTGACCACAACATAATAATTCCCATCACCTAAAAGTTTAACTTTAACTTCTTTTTCATTAGCATTATGGAATACTACGATAGTTTCAAATTCATCACCACTAGCATGGTTAGTAATTTCAAAAGCGATTAAACCATCCATTTCTTCTTCAATGAATCTGACATTACTAACAACTTCTGCAGTATCGGCCATTCTAAATGACTCATGTGCTTTTCTTAAAGCAATCAAACCCTTATAGTAATTATAAACTTCTTGAGTTGTCTCTTCGGTCATCAAATCCCACCTAATTTGATTAGTTACATCAGGAGATTCATAACTGTTATGATCAAACCCTTCGCCTTCAGCTAATGGTTTTGATCTGAGTAATTCATCACCTGCATGCAAGAATGCAATTCCTTGCGATGTTAAAACAATTGCGTTCGCTTGTTTTTGCAGAGCTGGAATCAATGACAAACGGTCAGTAGTTTCTAAAGTTAAATATAACTTATCATGTAAAGTGTTATTATCATGAGCCGTCACATAGTTAATAGTCTTTATTGGAACAGTATGCCAAACTTTCTGCGCAGTAAGATTTGATCCAGTGATTGCTGGATGATTTATTCCGCCAACAATTCCGTATTTAATTCTCATGATATTATTAGCAGAGAATTCGCCTTGAATAAATCCACCCTGGTCTCTAGCGAAAACAGAGCCTTTAACACCATCTCTTAAATCATCATTGAAAGCACCGACTGTCGCCATTTCCGCTAAATTCATCTTACCGCCTTGAAGCGATGCATCTAATGGTGAAGTACCACCCATCCATGGTTCGCCATAAGCAATAATAGTATCATCAATTTCATGTAATGCTTCTTCTAAAAGAGTCATTGTTTCTGTGTCATGAAGTGCCATTAGGTCAAATCTAAATCCAGAAATATTATATTCATAAGCCCAGAATTTCACTGAATCAATCATGAATTTTCTCATCATGACCCGTTCTGAAGCTGTTTCGTTACCAGTACCTGAACCGTTACTGAAAGCACCGCTAGAGGTTTTTCTAAAATAATATCCTGGTACTATCTTTTCAAAATTCGAATCTGCTGTCAATCCATGATGATTATAAACAACATCCATGTTGATTCTAATATCAGCTTCACCAAACTCCATAATCATTCGTTTTAATTCCATAACTCTTGTTTCACCATCGTAAGGATCACTTGAATAAGACCCTTCAGGAACGTTAAAGTTCAGTGGCATATAACCCCAGTTAAATGCATTATAATCTTCATCATCTAATTTACTTTCATCGACAACGCCAAAATCAAAGAACGGTAAGATTTGGACATGAGTTACACCCAAATCAATGATATGATCAAATCCAGTTCTAAATCCTTCATATCTTGTTCCTGATTCTGTTAATCCTAAGAATTTACCACGATTTGCTTCAGTACCATTCCAACTTGAATGACTTGTCAAATCTCTGACATGCAATTCATAAATTATCGCATCAGTTGCCTTTTCCATGTTATCAGGTCTGTTATCATAAGTAAAACCAGTTGGATTTACTTGTGAAAAATCAACAACCATACCTCTGATACCATTAACTCCTGCACTCTTAGCATATGGGTCAATAGTTTCATTGGTAACACTACCGTTAGTAACACTGTATGTATAATAACTTCCATGTAGATTCCCTGCTTCTTCATAATAAAATGTTCCATTGACATCTTTAACCATGTCTATAGTTCTTACAGGAGTATCCGTTCCACCTAAGCTAAGTGGTGTTCCTGTATCATAAATATTAAGTTTTACACTTTGCGAAACTGGTGCCCAAACTCTAAAAGTTGTATAAGTTTCAGCTACAACAGCTCCTAAATCATCACCTTCATAACCAAAAGCCGTTTCAAATTCTTCTGAATCATATATACCGTCAAAAGTAACACTATAATCATTAACTGAAGAATCAGATGGGAAAGTTGCTTCAATAGTATATGATTTGGCAAAATCCAAATCATTTGCTAAAGTAACTGTTCCACTTGTTTCATCAATTGCAACATCAGTCGTTGCAACTATAACATCATCTTCTTTCACGACAACGCTTGTTCCGTTAATCACCTCAGTTGTAGTAAAGTAGATTACATTTAAATCAGTGAAATAAGCGTTTTTAAACTTAGGACTCTTATCAGGTCCTTCAGGATCAGTAAGTGATGTTCCTATTCTTGAATCGCCCTCTACTAGATAAATATGGAATTCACCATTAGCAGTCATTTCAGGAATATCAACAAATCTATCGCCATCAACATCCTTTTCGACCCAATCACCTTTTCTTACAATCAACCCTAATCTTGTAATATCAGGAAATGTTTCTTGAACGTTGATTATCGTAACTACTCCACCATAATTGAACTCATTTCCAGTTTGATCGTCTTCAAACTCAAATGCTTGTCCTTCTAAACTTTCTGGCATGTTTTGCCAACCCCAAATATTCCAGTTATCGTAATCTCCCCCATAACGGTAATAATGGATATAGATTTCACTAACTGCTTCATCAGCTTTGACATATGAAATAAGTGAAAATGCACTTAAAATCATCAAAACTAAAACTAATAATTTTTTCATTTTTCCCTCCATAAATTATTTCATTTACAATAATATTATATCATATCAATTATGTTTGTAAGGGATTACATTTAAAAAATGAAAACGATAACACATCCAATAAATTAGGCATTTGTTTTCCGAACACTCCCAAGGCTCTTGCAAACGCTTTTATTAAGTGATAAAATTATGAGTAATATAATATATATATAAAAGGAGAAGGAAAATGAAAAAATTATTACTATTAATGGCACTCGCTATGGTGGTATTATTCACCGCTGCTGGGTGTGGTGGAAAAACACCATTAACGATTTGGGTGGGATCCGAATCAGAAGCATTCTATACAGCGAAAATGGAGGAATACAAAGCCTTATACCTAGAAACTACAGGTGAAGAATTCCCTCACGAAATCGCAGTTAAGGGCGTAGACACAGGTACAGCAGCTTCAACATTCCTAGACGATACTGAAGCTGGCGCTGATATCTTCACTGCTGCTCATGACAACTTAGGAAAATTGATAGCTGGTTCTAGTTCAGTAGCTCCAGTACAATCTCAAGCTTTACTGGATCAAATTCAAGCAGATAACCCTGCTTCATTCCTTGAAGTTATCAAAGGAACTGTCAACGGAACAGAATACACTTTTGGTATTCCTTATATCGCTCAATCATTAGTTCTTTACTATAACAAAGCTTTTATAACTGAAACTCAAGCTCAAACTTGGGAAGGTATCTTAGAAGCGGCTGTTGATAACAACAAACAAGCATTATCACTAGCTGGAACGGATGGTTTTAATAACTCATTCATCCTTTTAGCTACTGAAGCTGAAACTGGAGATACAAGCTTAAAATTATATGAAAATGGAGTTCAAGAAAACTGTTTTGGTACTGGTGATGATACAATCGCTAAACTTAAATGGGGTCAAAACTTCTTCAACCATCCAAACGGAGCTAAAGCACCAACTGACTCAGGTTGGGAAGTTGAATTAAAAGATGAAATTTCTATTTCTTTCATCGGTGGAGCATGGCATTATTCAGCTGCTAAAGCAGCTTTAGGTGATGACTTAGGAATCACAATTCTACCAACATTTACAATTGATGAAACTGAAGCTTACGGCGATGCTGTAACTGGAACAGTTTATCAATCAGGTACTTTCGCAGACACAAAAGCATTCTTTATGAAAAAAGGTAGTGCTTATCAAGAATATCTAGAAGACATCTTATTATTCTTAACAAGCAAAGATGTTCAAGAAGAATCTTTCGAACAAGTTCAAAACTTACCTGCTTACAAAAACGCAGCTGATGAATTCGCAGCTTTCCAAGAAGATACTCTTGACGCTCAGCTTGCCGCTGCTCAAGTTAGAATGTTTGAATTTGGTATTCCTCAACCATTTGGTTTCTCAAGCAAATTTAACACATATTACTATTCAAAAGGCGCTCCTGAACTAATCTTAGAAATATTAAAAAATCCTAATGGAAATCTAACGACTCATGAAGCAATTCTAGCACAAATGCAAAAAGTAGAATCATTATGGAAAACAGGGTTACAGCCTCAATAAATAAGTCACTTTTCTAAGGAGATATTATGAGTCAAATTAGCGAAAGAAAAAATGAAAAGTCGAGTGAAACATCTCGCTTTTTATCTTTTTTCAAAAATTTAGGAATAAAAACAAAAAATGCATTTCTTAAATTTGGCAATCGCTTTAAAGATGGTAGTATCGGTACCAAACTCTCACATTTTATTATGGGTTCTGGTAACCTCTATCACAAGCAAATTGCTAAAGGTCTTATCTATTTAGCGTTACAAATTGCTTTTCTCTTTATCTTTATCACTTCTCCGGAAGTGAATTCAACACCTTTAGGTTTTAAATCAATCATCAACTTTATTACCTTAGGTACTGAAGAAGGAGATATCTTCAATCCAACCGACAACTCAATGTTAATGCTTTTATTTGGGGTTATTGTCTTTGGATTAATAGGTTTATTCTTAGCTGCTTATAGTTCAAACATCAAAAGTTCTTATAAAGCTGATTTAGATAAAAGAAAAGGCAAGAAACCGACATCATTTAAGCAAGATATCGAATCGCTTCTAGACGAAAGATTCCATATTGCGATGTTAACTCCAGCGATTATCGGTATTTTAATCTTTACCATCTTACCGACTATCTTTATGATTTTAATCGCTTTTACTAACTTTGATTCCCAACATCCTGCTGGTCAAGTTCTCTTTGATTGGGTAGGACTAAAAAACTTTGCGGACATCTTTTCTGGTACCGGTGAAATTTCTGTAAGATTTGGTCCAGTTTTAGGTTGGACATTAATCTGGGCGTTCTTCGCTACTTCTACTAATTATATCGGCGGTATCTTACTAGCACTTTTAATTAATAAAAAAGGAATTAAGCTTAAAAAATTATGGCGTACTGTATTCATTTTAACTATCGCTTTACCACAGTTTATCTCTCTTTTAGCAATGAGAAATTTATTATCTGAATATGGTCCAATCAATGCCATGCTTTTAGAACTGGGAATAACTGATGCACCGATAAGTTTCTTATCGAACGCTGAAAGTGCATGGACTGCGAGAATTACGATTATTGTTATTAATATTTGGATTGGTGTTCCATACACGATGCTAATGACCAGTGGTATTTTAATGAATGTTCCTACAGAACTTTATGAAGCTGCCCAAATTGATGGTGCAACGAAAAGACAGGCATTCTTTAATATCACTATTCCTTACATCTTATTCATTACCACTCCATATCTAATCACATCATTCATCGGTAACATCACTAGTTTCAATGTTATCTATCTCTTAACCGGAGGTGGACCTGGCGTGCCAGGATATAAAGCTGGGGAAACCGATCTCTTGGTAACCTGGCTCTATAAATTAACAATTGATGAAAGCGAATATAACATTGGTTCAGTAATTGCGATTTTAACCTTTATTATCACTGCTTCTGCTACATTGATTTCTTACCGCAGAAGTAAATCATTTAAAGAGGAGGATGCTTTCCAATGATAAGCACATCAGCTCCAGCTAATAAAGCTGTCGAATCAAATTTAGTAATCGGCAAAAAAGCTAAAGTTCCAAAAAGCGTTAAAAATACTAGAAGAACATCATTGATTGTTTCTTATATTCTCCTTGTGGTTTTAACAATAATTTGGTTATATCCAATTCTCTGGATTTTCCTTAATTCAATTCGGGTCGAGTATAACTCATCTAATCAATTAATTGGTATTGTTGTCAGTCATTACTTCCCTAAATCTATCGGTTTAGAAAATTTCAGAAGATTGTTCACAGAAACGCTCTTTCCACGTTGGTTCTTAAATACCTTGATGGTAAGTTCTGTTTCCTTTGTTCTTTCGACATTACTGACGCTTTCAGTTGCTTATGTTATGAGTAAACTGAAATTCTCCGCTAGAAAGAAATTCTTAAGCATTGCCATCATCCTTGGTTTATTCCCTGGATTTATGTCAATGATTGCTATTTATTACATCTTAAAAGCTTTACAATTAACCCAAACGCTATTTGCATTAATATTAGTTTATTCAGCCGGTGCTGGATTAGGATTTTATGTTGCTAAAGGCTTCTTTGACATCATTCCAAATTCCTTGCTGGAATCTGCTAGATTAGACGGTGCTACTAACTCACAAATATTTGTTAAAATTATATTACCTTTATCAAAACCAATTATAATTTATACAGCACTATTAGCTTTTATTGGACCTTGGATGGACTTTATCTTCGCTAGGGTAATCTTAGGTGAAACCAATCGAGAGTTACATACAGTAGCAGTTGGATTATATTACATGATTTACGGTGAACGCGTTGACTCTAATGTCTTTACGATGTTTACTGCCGGTTGTGTGGTTGTAGCTGTACCAATCGTTACGTTATTCTTATCAATGCAAAGATACTATATTGAAGGAGTTACTGCTGGGGCTGTTAAAGGTTAGAAAGGACGATATTCATGAAAAAAATACTGATTATTGTACTAATGCTTTTATTCAGTTTTTCAGTAATGTCATGTAATTCAATGAGAGAGTATAAAATTGAAGAACCATTACTTCTTGCTAATCAACCAGATGACTTATACCGCGTTTATTATGAAATCTTTGTCGGTTCCTTTTCCGATAGTAATGATGACGGTATCGGTGATATCCAAGGGATGATTAACCGCTTTGATTATCTTAACGACGGTGACGATTTTAGCGGTAAAAGTTTAGGGGTTGAGGGTATTTGGTTAATGCCAATCATGCCCTCCCCTAGTTACCATAAATACGATGTAACGAACTATAAAGAAATTGATTCAAAATATGGAACTCTAGATGATTTTGAAGAGTTTCTCAATTTAGCTAATGAAAGAAATGTTTATGTGATAATTGATTTAATCTTAAATCACACCTCAAATCAGCACCCTTGGTTTAAAGCGGCTAAACAAGCTATGGAAGCAAATGATTTAGATAACAAATATCTTGATTATTATGTTTTGGTAATGGAAGATGAAAAAGAACCTGGTAAAATCTATTATCCTTTTACCGGTGAATACTACTACGAAGGCAACTTCTCTTCTAGCATGCCTGAACTTAATCTTGATAGTGTTGAAGTAAGAGCAGAAATCGTCGATATCGTCAGTTTCTGGTATGACTTAGGAGTTGATGGTTTCAGATTGGATGCTGCTAAATACCCTTACTTAAATGAAGATGATAAAAATATTGATTTTTGGAATTGGTTTGTTACAGAATGCAAAAATATCAATCCTGATACTTATATTGTCGGTGAAGTTTGGTCAGGCGACAGTTTAATCGCTCCATATTACGAATCCTTCAGTAACTTCGATTTCGGGATGTCACAACTTCAAGGCGCTATTTCCTTGGTCGCTCAAGGTTTAGATGACGTTAATTGGTATGTGTCTTATCTTAACAATTACCGCAATTTAGTTGAAAACTATAATTCGGAAGCAATTCTTACTCCTTTCATCTCCAACCATGATATGAACCGTTCGGCAGGTTATTTAAGTCTAGATGATTATGAAATGCAGATGGCAGCGAATCTTTACATGCTGACCTATGGTAATCCTTTCATCTACTACGGTGAAGAAATCGGAATGAAAGGATCAAGAACGACCGAGATGACAGATGCCAATAGAAGGCTAGCAATGCTTTGGGGTGATAAAGATACTGTTAAAGACCCAATAGGCACAACTTATAATGAAGATAATCAGATCAACGGCACAGTAAAGTCACAATTAAAAGACAAAGATAGTCTATTGAACCATTATAAAAAATTGATTATGATCCGCAAAAGTAACCCAGAAATTGCTCGAGGAGAATATACGCCGATTATCTTTAACGGCTATTATTCATTCGGTGGTTTTCTATCCACTTATGAAAACTCCACTGTCGGAGTCTTTCATAATTTAAGTGACACAGAATTAGTTATTGACTTAAGTAATTATACAAATTATGAATTTAATGCAATACGTGCATACGTTGGTGCCAACTCCGCTAGTTTAAGCGGTCAAACCTTAACAATCGGCGCTTATACATCAGTTATTTTGAAATAGTAAAAGCGGTTACATCTTTTTTGTGAAAACAGTTAAAGCAATTGACACAAAAACATCACAGTGATATAATAAAGATAAGTTTTAAATAAAAATTTAAAATAATATAAGGAGAGAAAAATGAAGAAATTATTAGTTTTATTATTAGCTTTAGTATTTTCTTTTGGTTTAGTAGCTTGTTCAAGCGAACCATTAGCTAACGCTGAAAAAGATTACTACGCAACTGGTAACTTCAATGGTTGGGATACTGTTGAAGCTGGTAAAATGGTTGCTATCGCTAAAAACGATGACAGAGTTGCATCTATCAAAGGCGATTTAGATGATGTAGAATTTCTATATTTATTAGAAGCTACACTTCCTACTACAGAAGCTGGATGGACAGTAACTTACACTATCGGTGGAACAGAAACAACTGTTGATGGAAACTTAACTGTAAAAGTTATTAGAACTACAGCTGGGGATCCAGATGCTAGAGATTGGTGGGCACAAAGTCCTGAATCTGGCGAAATTATTAACTTAACACCAGGAGATTTATACATTCCTCCATTCGTTGAAGAAAACGTAGGCGGAGCTGGTGGTTGGAATGACAACCCTATCGCTTTTGAAGCTGGTACTTATTACATCATTTTCGCTGAATTCGAAGATGGAGCTAGAGCATTAGGCTTAATCCCAGTAGTTGCTTAATTAATTATTAAAAAATAAAGACCTAACTTAATTGAAAAGTTAGGCCTTTTTTTTATCTAATATTATCCAAATCCGGTTTAATGCGTTTCTTTGTCGTCTTTTCATATAAATGAGCGAATGCTAATATGCTCTCATCTGAATATTTATCACCGATAAAGAATAAACTTCTCGGTTCATCATCCACTAATGCTTTTGCGGGAATACCGATAACTGGATTACCATAAATCGGTGCGTGCGATGTCCTCTTAACAGAAATTAAAACATCGAGATTGTTTTTCTTAATTAATCTTGAGTACTCACCAGCAGTAACTAAAAGCTCTTTTCTAACTTTATGATACTCAGGCTCTGTCAAAGCACCACTGGTCTTTTCTGAAGCTGTAAAGATACTTTGACCATACTTTAAGCGGTTTCTCGTATCTTGGTTATTAAAGGCAATTAAATCTTTTAAACTCCTGATGTTATCAGGTTTATACTTTGCTAAATAATGGTTTAAGTCAACTTTAAAATCATAAATTAAAGTAATATGATTAGGCATATCTTTACCTTCAATTTTTAATTCAACAATTTCGCAACCTTGATCTATAAACAACTTTTTAGCTTCTTCTTCAATACTAAGTTCTTCTTCAGCGTAATCCCAATTAGTATACTTGACAAAACCAATCTTGTTTCCTTTAATGTCTCGGTTCAAAGCTTTAACAAAATTATAACTTTTCCCTTCAATATTCTTTGTATACAAATCTTCTTCATCATAACCATAAATTTCATCTAGTAAAAAAGCACAGTCTTCAATCGATTTGCCTAAAGGTCCAGGTGTATCTTGATGATGAGATATTGGAATTATTCCTGATCTTGAGACCATTCCGATTGTTGGCTTAATCGTCGTGATAGAATTGTTTTTAGCCGGTGCCGTTAAAGATCCGTTAGTTTCCGTTCCAATTGACAAAGCAATAAAATTGCTCGCGACAGCGACCGCTGATCCCGTACTCGATCCGAGGGGGTCGATCTTTTTACTATAAGGACTTTTGACTTGACCAAAACGCGAGCCATAGCCAGAAGGCATATTATCAAAGCTCATAAAATAAGCAAATTCGCTTAAATTAGTCTTACCTAAAATGATTAACCCGGCATCTCTTAGTTTTTTTATAATAAATGCATCTTCAGGTGCATAGAAATTTTCTAGAGCAATTGAAGAAGCTGAAGTATGCATTTTATCAGAAGTATTAATATTGTCTTTAATGACAATCGGAATACCGTGCAATTTACTTCTTACTTTTCCCTGACTTCTCTCATTGTCCAAGATATCAGCAATTTCATAAACTTCAGGATTAATTTCAGCAATTGAATTTAATTCTGGTCCATTTTTATCGAATTTCATAATTCTCTCAAGATAAAAATCAACTAAATCTCTTGAAGTAAAAGCTCCTTTATCCAAACCTAAAATCAAGTCTTTAACACTATATTCCTTATCTTTCATCAGCGCCACTCCTTAAAAAACTCTTTTAAATATTCTTTCATAAATTCTATTCTTTGTTCGGCAATGTTTCTCGCTTCTGATGTATTCATCAAAGCATCTAAATTAAATAACTTTTGATAAAAATGAGCGATTGCGGAATCATCGTCAATTGAATAATCATAAATCTTTCTTTCAGTTTTACCGGTATAGGCAAAACATCTCGCGATGCCAATTGCCCCTAATGCATCTAACCTATCAGCGTCTTGAACAATTTTACCTTCTAAACTTTCAAGGGTGCTTCCCTTAATTTGGCTTGAATAAGACATGTTTGTAATAATATTCATAACTTGATCTTTTATATCATCATTGACATATTCATTAAGAAAATTCAAAGCTCTATGGCTCCCTTTAGGAGCTATTTTTTTATCATCTGCATCATGTAAAATCGCCGCTAAAGAAATAACATCTAAATCAACATCTTTACCAATCGCTAAATAAAGAGCCATATTATAAACTCTTAAAGCATGATAATAATCATGACCTGTACTTTCGTTGCCAAGAAGTTCTTTGATGTATTCCTTAGCTTTATCAATTATTTTTTTCATCATAATACTCTCTTGAGAGTTTGATGTATTTTCTTGAATTTTCAATATTAGCATCAATCTCTTCTTCAGTTAACTCTCTAACTATTCTCATCGGATTACCCATAACCAAAGTTCTTGGCGGCACTACTTTTCCTGGTGGTACTAATGTACCCGCAGCAACTAAAGCATAATCACCAACAACCGCCTTATCAAGAATAATCGATCCCATACCAATCAAACAATAATCACCGACAGTCGCTGCATGAATAATTGCGCTATGCCCAACAGTTACCATTTTCCCGATATAAGTCGGTGCATCTGTATTAGTATGAACCACAACATTATCTTGAATATTAGTACCTTCTTTAATTGTAACTTTAGCCATGTCACCTCTAATAGTAGCGTTAAACCACATATTGACATCTTTTTCAATTATTACTTCACCGATAATTTCTGCCCCTAAGTTTAACGCTTCTGAGTCAATCAGTGGTTCACATTTTATATGTTTCATCTTTTCTTATTCACCTACCTTAAAACGAAATGTATCGTAACCTTTGTAATTTACTACTTGTAAATGCTCGTTATTTCTTAAATCTTCAAACATTCTATCAATATCACTAAATTCTCTCGTCTTCAAAAATGCACTTATTTCAAATTGATTCATTGGATGTCTTCTAATAATCGACAGAATAGCCTGATAATTATCCGTTATATCAGAATAAAAATCAGGATCAGCCAAGATATCAATATTTATTCCTCCTAGTTTCTTAGAAATCCACTCCAAGCGTTCATGACTCGTTGATTCAACTGATTCAATTGCCGGTGGTCTTACTGGAGAATTAATATAAAGTTTGTCATATTTAATATCTTTCAGCAATTCTTTAAAGGACTTAATTGCTTCATCGGAATCATTATAATCCTTACAAATCATAGTTTCCAACCAAAGTTCTCCTGAAAACTCATGAGAAAATTTAATAAGTGCTTTAACAATCTCCTCATAAACTAAAATTTTATGAGGACGATTTATCTTCTTAAAAGATAATTTGTCATATGCATCTATTGAAGGTAAAACAATATCGGCTTTTAGACAAGCCCGATAAACTAATTCTTCCGTGAATCTTGTGCCATTGGTAATTATTGCGACGGGTATCTCAGTGATTTCTTTAATTTGATCAATTAAATCACCTAAATGTTCATAAAGTGTTGGTTCACCTTCGCCAACAATTGTAATAACGTCGATTGCTATAAATTTGTCTAAAACAGTTTTCAGTTCATTAATAATCGCTTTAACAGAGAATTCACTGACATAATCATTTGTCATTTTATCAGTTAAACCCAACATGCAATAAACGCAAGAAAGATTACAAGTCTTCTTACTAATAGGAGAAATTCCTAAAGATTTTCCCAACCTTCTTGAAGGTATCGGCCCATAGACATAATTCATCTTTTTCTCGTCCAAACTTTATATAAGCTATCAACGACATCAGTCGCAACCATACTTACTTCTCCTCGTTTAGCTCTTGCATAATCAGCCGCAATCATATGTACAGTTGTACCTTTAACCGCAGCATTAACCAAGGTTTCATCAACCAAAAAGGCACTGATTATTCCAGACAAAACATCTCCTGTCCCAGCAGTTGCAAGCCCCGTGTTCTTTGCTTGCATTAAATAAGTATACCTTTTCTCTTGAATAATTGTGGTCGCTCCCTTAAGCAAGCAAACAATACCGTTTTGTGCTAATTTCCTTAAATACTTAATCGGATCTTTTTTTACAATAGTTTTATCTAACTCAAGCATTTGACTCAGTTCACCTAAATGCGGAGTAATGATTAAATTTTCAAAACTATCTTGAATATTTAAATATTTTAAACCGCCAGCATCGACAATCAATTTGTGTTTTTCTTTTAGAAGTTGATTAATAGCATTTTGATACAGTTTCTTAGTATCATTTATTCCCGGTCCAAAAACATAAACATCGTACCCTTCAATATTGGAATACTCTTCTAAATCATGATAAATAATCTCTGGATTATATCTAACGATTTCCTCATCATAAAATACTTCAGCTAAGCCTATACCACTCTTTAAAGCAGCCATTGCTGCTAAATTAATTGCCCCAGGCATTTGACTAGATCCAATAAAGGCAACTTTTCCATAGTCATACTTATGAGAATTATGTTTCCTTATTTTTGACACATCAATATCATTGTAATCTAAGTAATAAATATCGCTGTAACCTTCTAATAAACCAATATCTAAAAGTTTCATTTCTCCAGAATAATCCAAAGCATCATTCAAAAAATTACCTAATTTAAAGTTGCCTATAACCCCAGTATACTTACACTCCAAAGCAACTCCCATAACCTCACCGCTGTCAGGGTTAATACCACTAGGGATGTCAATAGCATAACAAATCTTTTTTGACTTATTAATAAGTTTTATCAATTCTCCTAATCTACCAGAAACATCCTTTTTAAGCCCTATCCCAAAAATACCATCTATGATGTACTTAGCTGAAGCAATCGCTTTTTCAATATTTTCCAAAGTAATTATTTTTGTGTCTTTATCCAATTTTTCATAGTAGTATTTAAATGTTTCTTTCGATTTTTCAACATCGCCAACCACGCTTAAAACTACATTATACCCTAACTTTTTAAGTTCTTGAAAAACCGCCAGTGCATCACCGCCATTGCTGCCGATATTGGCAATCACCAATATCTCCGCAAAAACATCCGGCATTACTCTTGATAAAAAATCCTTGGTTAAAACATAACCAGCTTGATACATTAAATCAGTAGCACAGATAGATCTTTCTTTACAAGTAATTTCTTCAATCTTCCTAATCTCTTCGACATAAAAAACTTTTACCATAAATTTCATCTCCTTAAATTAATAATTTTATTAAATATAGGATCAGCAAATGGCCGGGATAAAATGTGTAAAAAAACCATTTAAGTTTGTATCTTCCTGGCTTTGCATTATATAAAAAGATAAATATAACAGCTGCTAAACTAAACCATTGAATCACTGGAAACTTAGCATACTCTTGATAATTCATAAAAGCTAATAACGGTTGATCGATAAACAATAAATTTAAAAATATCAAATGCAACATATTAGTAACCTTATTTTGATAAATGCCAAAGAAAGCAATCATCAATACTCCATAAGCTCCATAAGAAAAACCAATTAATTCACTACCAAGCACAATAAATACAAGCAATATTTTTAAATAAGGATTTCGATGAAAGAATAAATACAAACTCAATAATCCAAAAAATAATGTCCATAATATATTAAAACTTAAGATTAAATTATCGCCACTAAAAAGAAAATAGATGATAATAAAAACTTCCAAAACTAAAGCCGATAACCCTAGCCTTAAAAGATACTTATTGATATCTTTCGTCTTATGAAATCCTTCCGCAATCATATAAGCAAACAAGACAAAAGATATCCTACCAATGATTCTTAAAATAGAATATGCTAAAGTATCAGTTTCTAAAAATATTACTCCTATATGATCAATCACCATTGTTGCTGCGGCAATTATCTTAAATATTAAACGGTTCATGTTTCTTTACTAAACTATATCTAAATCAATTTCAACAGGGCAATGATCGCTGCCTTCAATTTCATTTAACAATTTAACTTCTTTGATTTTATCTTGAATTCGGTTAGACACGACAAAATAATCAATTCTCCAACCAGCGTTATTTGTCCTAGCATTAAAGCGATATGACCACCATGTATACTTCACGGTATCAGGGTATAAATAACGGTAACTATCTGTGAAACCAGCATCCAATAAAGCTTGAAATTTAGTGCGTTCTTCAATGGTAAAGCCCGGGTTCTTCTCGTTTGACTTTGGATTCTTCAAATCAATCTCTTGATGAGCGACATTTAAATCGCCACACAAAATGACTGGTTTTACCTTATCTAATCTCGTTAAATAATCTCTAAACTTATCTTCAAATTCCATTCGATAGTCAAGTCTTGCCAGTTCCGGTTGCGCATTAGGAACATAAGTATTTACAAAATAAAAATTATCATATTCCAAAGTAATAATTCGACCTTCATCGTTATAACCTAAACCATCGATGCCATAAACAATCTTCATCGGTTCTTTTTTAGTATATATTAAAGTACCAGAATAACCTTTTTTTTCAGCTGAATTCCAATATTCATGATAACCATTAAAATCAAATTCCTTTTGATCTTCTTGCATCTTAGTTTCCTGAATCGCAAAGATATCAGCGTCAACTTGATGAAAGAAATCATCAAACCCTTTTTTTCTCGCAGCTCGTAAGCCATTGACATTCCAAGTAACAAATTTCATCTACTTCACTCTACCTTTCTATGCAGTTCTTCTTTAATTAAATTATAACATAAAATAAAAAATATTTTTATTATTAGCGTATATTTCCTGTCCGTTTGTTTACAAATACAAACTTATTCATTATAATAGTAATACACTTTAAATCTTATTAAAGGAGATTTGCATGAAAAACACTCATAAAGAGTTGATGCAACTAGCAATAGACGAAGCTAGAACGACGATGAATTTAGACTTTGGCGGACCATTTGGCGCCCTAATCATCGATGATGCTGGTAAAGTTATTGCAGTTTCGTCAAACACAGTATTAAAAGATCATGACCCAACAGCTCACGCTGAAATCAACGCCATCCGCAAAGCCACAAAAGCATTAAACACACATGACTTAAGCAATTGCACACTTTACACAACAGCTTATCCATGCCCAATGTGTTTAGGCGCTATTATTTGGTCAAACATCAAAAAGGTTTATTATGGCTGTATTGAAAGCGACGCTGATAAAATTGGTTTTAGAGACGATTTCATCTACAAGTTTATCGAAAACAATCGTCAAAACAAAAACATTCTCGAACTAGAAGAACAAGAAAGAGAAACTTGTTTCACACTCTTTAAAGAATACCATGAGAAAAATAAAGAACTATATTAAAAGCGCTGAATTTTCAGCGCTTTTCTTTATTTAAAATAAATGATAATCCAGTTCTTCATAAACTAGCTCACCGTCAACTCTTTTCGATTCCATAATACTGATTCTACTCGCATTGACAGTTAAAACTTCACTTTCGATTTTACTAAGTTCTTCAATACTAATTTTAACTTTTCTTCCTAAAGTAATATGCGGAGTAAAATCAGTTGATTTAATCGTAATTCCTGCTAATTTTAAAGCATTAATAACTCTCAAATGCAATCCTTGCAAATTAAGATTAGGTTTAATCTGAAAGTGTACTAATCTTTGCGTTGGCGAGTTCTTAAAAGAACTTAAATCACTGATAGTAAATTCAAAGCTTGAATACTTAATCTTTTTTATTTCTTCATTAACTTTACAAAGTTTTAATTCATCAATTTCACCGATATAATATAGTGTTAAATGTAAATTGTCATAACTAGTAAAATTACCATCAAAGTTATCCCTTAAATTTTCAACATAACTAAATAATTTATCTTTAATTAATTTAGAAAATAATAATGCGATAAAGATTCTCATAATTTTTTAAGTGTTATTTATTCCCCATAGTCATCGCCATTACTGCTTTAGCGGTATGGAGTCTATTTTCAGCCTCTTGATAAACAATTGAATGCACACCGTCAATAACACTATCTTCTACTTCATTACCTCTATCAGCCGGTAAAGCATGCATATAAGACACATCTTTACTAGCTAAAGCCATCATCTCTTCTGTGCACTTCCAAGATTTATAACTTTCCAGTAAATCATCGACAACTACATCACTTTGGTTTTTAACCCATGAACCCCAGTTTTTAGGGATAACAATATCAGCACCCCGATAAGCTTCAACCATATCATGAGTTATTCTAAAACTACCGCCATTTTCAAGTGCATTCTTCTTTGCTTTGGAAATCGCCCAATCAGGTAAATCATATCCTTCAGGATAAGCCAATGTAACATCCATTCCATAACGAGGGAATAATAATATTTGCGTTAAAGGTACGCTTATTGGTTTTTTATGCGTTGTTGCATAAGCCCAAATAATCGAAATCTTTACATTTTTTGTCTCTTTCTTCACTTCTTGAATCGTCATCAAATCAGCTAATCCTTGCATTGGATGATATAAATCACATTGTAAATTCATAATTGGAACAGTTGAATTAGCTGCCATTTCTCTTAAGAAACGATTTCCCACTCCCCAAAAACAATTACGACATGCTATTCCGTGTCCATAACTAGAAAGAATAACAGCTGTATCCTTAGCGCTTTCGCCATGAGCGATTTGCATCTTTGAAGTATCTAAAAATGTCGCATGTCCACCTAATTGTGCTAGTCCGGATTCCATCGAATTTCTTGTTCTCGTACTTTGTTCAAAAAACATTAAAAAAGCTGTTTTATTTTTAAGATAAGTTGTATCTTCATTATTATAAAACTGTCTTTTTAATTCTTTTGAAACCTCCAATAGTTTATCAATTTCTGCTTTCGACCAATCTTCTAATGTAATAAAATGTTTGCCTTTAAATAATGGTTCCATTAATATTTTCCTCCTTATTTAATCCTTTCTATATAAACACTCGGGATAGCCGCATACATTGCGCATGCTTTAACAAGATGTTCTTTATAAGTTATTTCATTTGGTGCATGAGCTTGTTCTTCCATACCAGGCCCAAAGCCGATACAAGGAATATTATGTCTTCCCATAATTGATACGGCATTAGTGGAAAACGTCCATTTATCAACCAAAGGTTGCTTATCAAATAAACTTTCATAAGCACCTAATGTCGCTTTACAAACAACATGCTCGGCTGGTAAAACCCAGGTTGGAAAATATGATTTAGTTGGATAAACCAAACCCAGATAAGACGGCCTTGCATAATCATACATCTCAACAACAGCTCCTGCTTTTCTCACAGACTCCAATGCTTCAATCTCTTTAATGGCACTAAGATAAGTTTCGCCATCAGTTAATCTTCGATCAATTGAAACTGAACAGCCATCAGCGACCGCACATCTTGAAGGTGATGAATAAAAAATTTCACTGACAGTTAAAGTTCCTTTACCTAAAAAATCATTATTCAATAACCTCTTATTTAACTGTTCTAATTCAATTAATATCGGTGCCATTTTAAAAATAGCATTGTCTCCTCTTTCCGGTGCACTACCATGACAAGAAATTCCAGAAGTCGTAACCTTAATTTCCATTCTGCCTCTATGACCACGATAGATATTTAAATTAGTCGGTTCTGTTATCACAACAAACTCTGGAATAATTTTTTCTTCTTCAATCAAGTACTGCCAACATAATCCATCGCAATCTTCTTCTTGAACAGTACCTGTTATAAGTAAAGTATATTCATTATCTAAACCTAATTCTTTAATGATCTTACCAGCATATACCATAGAAGCCATGCCGCCTTCTTGGTCTGAAGCACCTCTTCCGCCTATAACTAATTCATCTTCAAATCCTTCATAAGGATCAAACTTCCAATTTTTAATTTCACCGATACCAACAGTATCAATATGAGCGTCCATCGCTATTAAATGTTCACCATGACCAATTCTACCGATAATATTACCCATTTTATCGATTCTTACTTCATCAAATCCAACTTTTTCCATCTCTTCTTTGATTCTTAAAATAACTTTTTCTTCATCAGCACTCTCAGATGGAATCTTTATCATATCTCTTAAGAACTTAGTCATATCTTTTTTATACTTTTTACTTAACTCTAATATCTTATTAAAATCTACTTTCATCTTTAATCCTCACGCATCTTTTTGATTAATTCATCATAATGATAGATTTTTTGATATTCACTATCCCAAAAAGACATATCTTTCATTGAATCTAAATATTTCTGAGAATAACCGAATTTCAACCAATCTTTTTCTTTTTGTTTAAACAATTTTTCTTTTTGACTGACTAAACGATAATCAGCAATATCATCAGTATTTGCTTTCAAGAAAACATCTCTAAACCATCTTCTTAAAACAAAATCTTCTGTTTCTAAATATCTTTTGTTTAAATCTACTAAAACTGTTTCATATCTGTCAAAACCGTCAGTCGCAATCGTCACAACATTATCATCTGGACCAAGCTTTAATAACTTAGCCATCTTAATCGCTCCTAAAATATTACAAATACCTGAAACACCAAATAATTCTTTCATTGCTAAAGCATCTAATCTATCCACACCATTTTCAACTAAAATATCAGTACCGTCATGAATTAATTTTAAACCTTGAACTGATTCTTCATCTTTTATAAGAGCAATAAAATCTGTATTTAATATATTATGAATTAAGGTACACATCTTATCGCCAATACCTTCAATACGGTGTTGGCCTCTACCGCCATTCATTAAAGTCGAACACTCATAAGGTTCTAAAGCCGCTACTTTCGCTTCTGGAAAAATTTTCTTAATATGGTCTCCAGCAGCTAAGGTTCCAGCTGAACCGGGAGCTGATGCAAAACATGCAATACGGCCGTTTCCTATTCCCTTTACCGCCTCTACACAAGCGTTGCCGGTGACATGGCGATGGAACCGGTAATTAGGCAATAATTCAAACTGTGCCAAGGAACGGTTCTTCGGATTCTTCTTTAGTTCAAAAGTTCTTTCCAATGTTAAAATAACATCTGATTCAGTTCCTGGAGTAAGATCTAACTTCGCTCCATACCTTTCAATCCTCTGATATCTTTCCTTACTCATATTATCTGGCATAATAACAATAGAATCATATTTCATCAGATTACAGATATAAGAAACCCCAATACCAAAATTACCAGTTGAAGGTCCTAGTATCGTATGCTTACCAGGAATGATAGTTTGATCAACACAACCCTCGATTAAAGTTGAATATGCCGGGCCAACTTTATGTGAGCCTGAAGGAAAATACTTTCCCAATAAAACAACGATATTACAATCGACACCAGTTAAAGCTTTTGGTAAAACGAGTTTATGAACTTCACCGCTATCGCTTTTCCAATTAATATTAAATAAATTAATTGGGTCTAGCTCATTTTCTTTGTTCTTTAATGCTTCTTTTCTGATTTTAGGATCAATATGTGATGGATAAGCCATCTCATCATAGGTTGGTCCAAATGGAATTTTACTCATTAATTAAGTCCTTCTTTCTTGTCTATAATATATCTTTTTAAATCTTCAAGATTGTCATCAAGAAGAATTGGTTCTTCTAAATATTTTAAAGCATTACCTGTATCTTTTAAACCGTTGCCAGTGATAATCACTGTCACAGTTTCTAAAGAAGTAATGATATTTAAATTTCTTGCTTTTTTATAGCCTGCATAACTGCAAGCGGCTGCCGGTTCTGCAAAAATCCCTTCAGATTCTCCCAGTTCTTTCATTCCATCCATAATCTCATCATCGGAAACAGCTAAATAAGTTCCCTTACTGTTAATTACAGCATTTAATCCTTTTACTGGATTTCTGGGAATACCAACAGCTATACTATCAGCGATTGTATTCTCTTCTACTTCAACTAATTCTCTTTCTTCTTTATAAGCATCATAAAACGGCGAACATCCTTCACTTTGGACTCCCATGATTTTCGGAATATGATCAATCATTCCTAATTTAAACAAGTCATAAAAGCCTTTATAAACTCCACCTACTGTGCAACCATCCCCCACAGAAACAATAATCCAATCAGTCGGTTTAAAATCTAATTGTTCAGCTATTTCTAAAGCTACTGTTTTTTTACCTTCAATTAAGTTCGGATTAACAGCGGCGTTACGATTATACCAACCGTAATGTTCAATCGCATTCTTAGAAAGATTATATGCAGCTTTATAATCACCGTTAACCTTAATAACTGTCGCACCATATGCAAGTAATTGTGCAAGTTTTCCAAGCGGCGCTCTCTTCGGAACGAAAATCACCGTCTTAAGTCCTAATCTACTGGCATTACCAGCTAGTGAAGAAGCAGCATTACCGGTTGAAGAACAGGAAATTATCTTCTTATTAAGTTCTAAAGCTTTGACGCAAGCAATAACACTTGCCCGATCTTTTAAAGACTGAGTTGGATTCATTCCGTCATCTTTAAAATATAAAGCTTTAGATTGATATTTATTCCCTAATTGATTACTTCGCAAAAGCGGTGTCCAACCAACTTTTAAAGTCATTTTAGTAAATTCTTCTTTGACCGGTAAAAGTGGTAAATAACGCCAAATCGAATAATCATGATTCTTAAGCAAAGAATGCTTGTTAAAAACTTTCTTAATCGCATGATAATCATACTCGATATCTAATATTCCTTTATCACCACAATTAGGACAAACAAACATTTCTTTGTCAAAAACAAAAAACTCATCACAAAGAGTGCAACGATATCCTAATACATAACTCATGATTTATCACCAGCTTCTAATGGTATTATCTTAAACTCTTTAACATCAAATAAACCTAAATCAGTAACTTTCAATTCTGGTATTACAGCTAAAGACAAGAATGCCAGTTGTAAAAACGGATCTTCTATATCATTACTGACTCCTAAACCTCTAGCATAATTTTCTAAATTAGTTAATTTACTTTCAACATATTCTAAACTCGCTAATGACATCAAGCCCCCAACTTCTAAAGGTAAAAACTCTTTCACTTCGCCTTTTGAAGTCAAGACTATTCCACCGCCAATAGAGTTTATCTTTTGTATTGCCAGCAACATATCAGAATCATTATCACCGATACAAATCAAATTATGAGAATCATGAGCAATTGTCATCGCAATTGCACCATGCTTTAAGCCATAACCTTTGACTATAGCTTTACCGATATTTCCACTGGTAAAATGTCTTTCAATCACACAAAGTTTTAACAAACCAAGGTTTTCTTCGTTCAAGAAAATTCCTTTTTTTAATACTACCTTCTCTATCAATTTTTTAGTAGTAACATTATTTTTAACCAAACCTATGACATTAACTAAATCACTTTTAAGTTTATATTCTAAATCTATTTTTTCAATATCAATTCTCACGGTATTAGTTACTTTACTTGAGTCAACAGCTTGAGCCAAAAACAATGGTTTCTTATTTTCCGCTATTAATTTTCCCTGTTTAAACACTCTTTCAACATCAATTTTATCTAAACTCTTAAATACGACAAAATCAGCTTTTCTTCCTGGAGCAATTGCTCCGATGTCTCTTAAATTATAACAATCAGCGATGTTTATCGTCGCCATTGATATCGCACTAATTGGCTCTATCCCATTTTCAATAGCGATATTGATATTATTGTCAATATGTCCGATTCTTCTTATATCCCTTGGATGTAAATCATCAGAACAAAACAAAATTCTTTGATAAAACTTAGGATTTAATCCCTTCAATAAATCTCTGACATTCTTGGTCTGCGAACCCTCTCTTAGGTGAACATACATTCCTCTTTTAACCTTATCTAGTAATTCTTCTGGGGTGGTACACTCATGATCAGTTTTAATTCCAGCTAAACAATATGCATTTAACTCTTTACCTTTAACTTCCGGTGCATGACCATCAATCGTTAATTTTCCAAAAGCTTCTAACTTTTCTAAAACATCTTGTTTTCCGTTAATAGCTCCTGAATAATCCATCATTTCACCAAGTCCTAAAACTTGATCATTTGTAAGATACTTTAGAATATCCTTAGCTTTCAAATCAGCTCCAGCAGTTTCAAACTCAGTTGACGGAACACAAGATGGAATCATCATATAAACATCTAATGGTGAATTTTTAGAAGCATCCAGCATAAAATCGATACCATCAGTACCTTTGACATTAGCAATCTCATGACAATCAGCCACAACCGCAGTTGTACCTCTCGGCATAACGGCTAAAGCATAGTTGTTAGGTGTAAGCATACTTGATTCAATGTGAACATGCCCATCAATAAAACCAGGAGAAAGATAATAACCTAAAAGGTCTATTTCTTCTTTTCCCTGATAATCGCCGATTCCAACGATATAACCGTCGCAGACAGCTAAATCACCGTTATCAATATCCTTTGTAAAAACATTGATAATCTTAGCATTCTTAATAACTAAATCAGCTAATTTTTCACCTCTAGCGACTGCTAGTAATTTCTTTTTATCCAAAAAAACACTTCCTTTTAAATCAGATTTTCGATAAATTCTCGCAAAAGATTAATTGCAACTTCCTTACGATAAACTTTATTTGATCTTTGATCATCAATTGGAACAATTAAAGGATCATACCAAGAAGTAAGCAAATCAATCATACCTTTAAGTTCTTCTATGGTCTTACCAATCATTTTCTTTTCCAACAACCTATCTCTAACGACAGTAACATTCACCGCTCCAAAAGCTATTCTAATATCGGTTATCTTATTGTTATAAATTTGGTATGCCCCCGCAAACGATAATTTTGAAATTGCATCGCTCAGTCTCGGCCCAACTTTCTTAAAGTAAGCTTTTTCAAACATAAGCTTGGGGATAATAACTTTAGTGATTAACTCATCACTTTCCAAAGTGATTTTTCTTACACCTTTAATAAAATCCTTGAGAAAAACTCTTCTCGTATTATTAATTGATCTAATTTCAAGTTCTGCATCCATTAAATAAAGACTTACTAAAGAATCTCCGGCTGGAGAAGCGTTACCAATATTACCCGCTAAAGTCGCAGTATGTCTAATTGCCGGAGAAGCCATCTCCAAAATAGTCTCTTTCAACAATTTTGGAGCTATATCACTCTCCATAATCTTCTCTAAACTTAATGCCGCACCGATATAAACAAAAGCATCATCTTCATAAATGTTTTTTAGTTCATTAAGATTATTGATATATAAGACGTCGTTTCTATAACCGATAGACATCCCTGTATGGGAACGGTTTTGAATTAACATATCCGTTCCACCAGCAATAATCTTAACTTTTTTTTCGTTTAATATTTTCAAACATTCATCTAAATCTTTAGGTAAATAAGCTTCTACCATAAACCGTCACCAGCTTTCGCCGCTTCTTTCACTGCTTCAATTATCAAATTATAACCAGTACATCGACAAAGGTTCCCAGAAAGACCGATTTTAATCTCAAAATCGGTTGGATGAGGATTTTTATTTAATAAACTTTCAGTCGCAATAATCATCCCTGGTGTACAAAAGCCACATTGTACCCCGCCAGTTTTTGCATAAGCGTCCTTGATAACCTCAAATTTTTTCGTTTTGGAAAAACCTTCAATTGTTATTATTTCTTTATCAATCACATTAGCTAAAGGCGTGCAACAAGAATTGATAATTTTCTGGTCCATTAAAACTGCACAAGCGCCACATTCACCCTCTCCACAACCCTCTTTAGGTCCAGTCAGATTAAAATCATCTCTCAAGACGTCTAATAATCTTCTGTTAGGATCAGTATCTAATTCCACAAACTTATCATTTAGTTTAAATTTTATCTTAGCCATTTTTAATCAACTCCATTATGTATTCCGGAGTAACCGGAATCTTGAACACTCTTCTTTTTATCGCTTGTTCTATCGCTTTAGCCACTGCAGGCGCTCCACCAATTAAAGATAATTCACCAACACCTTTAGCACCATACGGACCATAAGCATATGGGTTTTCATAAAGATATGTTTCCATCGGACACATATCCATCGCTGTTGGGATAATATAATCAGTCATATTTTTTTGCATAATCTGACCCTGTTTATGATTCATCACTTCCAAATAACCATAAGCTAATCCTTGCGCTAACCCACCATCAGCTTGACCGATAACGATTCTTTCATCTATTGCTTTACCAATATCATAAAAAGACCAACTCTTATTTATCTTTACCTGGTAAGTAAATTTATCAACTTCAACCTCAACAACATTAACACCCCAAGAATAAGCGGGATAAGCATCACCCTTAAACTTTTCTTCATCATACTTTATATATGAAGGTTGTTCGTATTCCTTTTCAACTATGAACTTTTCTTCCGCCCATCTTTTCTTTACTTCTTCCGTAGCTCTTGCGACTAAACCACCGACAATCATCATCGTTCTAGACGCTACAGTTGGTCCGGAATCAGGAACTGCATCAGTATCAGGATTATTAAAAATTACCTGTTCAATATCGATATCTAAAATATTCGCAACTAGTTTTCGAAAAGACGTTTTAACCCCTTGTCCCATATCGACAGCCGCTATCAATATCTCAACTTTATCAAATTCTTTCTTTAATCTTACTTTAGCTTTTATAATATTTTTTTCACCTGAACCAGTAAACCCACATCCATGAAAAAACCAACTCATGCCAATACCTTTATAACTATCTAAAGCATCATAATTAATACGTTTTTCTTGATAATTGGAAACTTCCATCGCTTTACAAATCATTTCTGGCATTAAAACCGGATCTCTAAATATCCCCATAGTTGAAGTATAATCTCCTTGTTTTACGAGAATATCTTTTTTAAATACCAAAGGATCAACTCCCAGCTCTAAAGCTAGATGTTCGATAAACATTTCAATCGCAAAAAACATTTGCGGGGCGCCAAAACCTCTAAAAGCTCCATTTGGAACAGTATTAGTTCTAAAAACATCACCCGATATATCTAAATTCTCAATTGTATAAGCCCCAGTACAAGCAATTAAAGCTCTCGATAAAACAACTCCACTAAGTCCGATATTAGCCCCGCCATCAATTCCCACATCTGCACTTAAAGCATGAATTTTATTATCTTTAATCGCCGCTTTAAAATGAACTCTTGAAGGATGTCTTTTAGTCGTAACCAACATATCTTCTTCTCGTTCATAAATCAATTGAATCGGTTTTCTAATTTTCTTTAAAGCCACAGCTAATTGACAACCAATTAAAGAAGGAAATTCTTCCTTACCCCCAAAAGCTCCGCCAACTGTTGCTTGAATAATTCTAACGTTATCTTCGCTTTCTCCCAACGCTTGAACAACCGCTTTTTTAACATAATAAGGACATTGAATAGACCCGATTAAAGTCGTTTTCTCACCATCCATATAACCGATAAATCCTTGTGGCTCAATATAAGCTTGCTCCTGATAAGAAGTTTCGTAATTAAATTCAATAATCTTCTTACCTGAAAAAGCTCTCTTGCCTTCACCCTTATCAAAATGATAATGAACAACACTATCAATCCAATCAAATAGCGGTTCTTCTTCTTGATAGACGATATGTACGCCTTCAATTAATTTACTTAAAACATTCTTATCAGGTCCAACCAAAAGTGCAATCGGTTCATAAAGATAAGTAATTTCTTTTTCAGTAAAAACAGGCATATCGTTAAAGATAACTTTAACAATATTTTGTCCGGGAATGTCCCGGTAATCGACGACAAAATATCCTTCTGGTAAAAGAGGATATTCAATATTCAATATTTTCCCTTTAACAATTTTCGCTCTTACAGTAAAAGCATACAACATCCCTTCAGGCTTTATGTCAGCGACATACTTAGCTTGACCAGATATCTTTTCTTCATTATCAACCTTATTGATTGATGTCGATATATCCTTCATGCTCAACTCACCTCTTTATTTAAAACTTATAGCTCCTGTTGGACATTTTGCAATGCATAGACCGCACTCAAAACATTTTTCCGGATTAAAAGTAATAACTCCTGGATAATCAATCGCAAAATATGGACAGATTTTTTGACATAACATACAGTCGATACATTTATCTTTGTCCAGTACCGGTAAAGACTGCTTATAAACAACATTCTTTGTTAAACCGTGGTTTATAACCTCTTCAATACTTGTAAAACCATACTTTTCTAAAGCAATAGGTAAATCTTTAATAATTTTAGAATAAAGTTCTTTTCCCTGCAAAAGCGCAGCCGACAACATCTGTACGCCACTCGCTCCAGCTAAAAGAAATTCCAAAACATCGTCAGCGCATTTAATCCCGCCAACGCCAATAACCGTTAAAGTCGGTTCAGCTTGTTTGATTTTATAAACAGTAGCTAAAGCAATTGGTTTAATTGCCGGTCCACTAGTCCAAACAAAGCCTTTTTCATTACCATAGGTAATTTTTCTTGTTTTAAGGTCAATCTTCATTGTCGGACCTAAAGAATTAATCGCCACTACTCCATTAGCTCCCGCTTCTTTAATCGCTTTTGCAAAACCTTCAGGATCTGGAATATGAGGACTTATTTTCATATAAATCGGTTTTTTAGTATTCTTACGAATCGCTTTAACAGTATCCTTAATAACATCCAAATTAGTTCCAACATAATGAGTAGAAATCTCATAAGCATCAGCAAATTCTTCGACCCTAGGCACTAAAAATTCCATATCCTCTTTTGAATATCCTAAACTAACAATCAATGGACGGTCTTTTGTCTTAACAAACTCAGGTAATATTTCTTCAATCCAAGTCTTATAACTAATCTCACTCCACAACTCAGAATTCATAATAAAAGTTTTATCGCCATAAATACATGGTTTAGGGATATGCGGTAATTCTTTAGATATCGTTTTAGTGACAATCGCTCCACAACCTTGGTCTACTAAAAATCTTAGTTTTTCTAAATCGCCATTCAGTGGACCAGCCGCTGGCATCAAAGGATTACTTAATTTTAAACCATCAAAACTAGTATTTAAATTCAATATTCTTACCTTCCTTCTTTAGCTTTTCCCAAAGTTTGTTGGCTTCAAGAAGAGCTTCTTTATATAAATCATCATAATTTTCACTAAACTGATAATTATCAATCAACAACTTGCCACCAGCGAAAACACTTTTAGGTTTTAATCCCGGATAAACGCCAAAGAAGATGTGACCAAAAACATTGTTCGCATGCATTGATGTAAATGCCTTATAATCAACTATCAACAAATCTGCTTCACAACCTTTTTTAATAACTCCTAAGTTCGTTCCTAATAAAATGTTGGTATAATCATATGTATTGTTAATGATTTTTCTTAAATCATCTAAAGAAAAGCCAATTGGAGAAGCAGTTTTTAAATGACTTAAATAATAGATATTTAAATACTCCAAGGCTTGAGATGGAATTAAACCGTCATTCCCACTAATAACCTTAATATCCTTATCTAAAAACTTCTTAATTTGTGAAATGCCAACGGCATTATTCAAATTAGAAGTTACATTAACGGCTATCGTTGCGTTATATTTTTTTATGATATCCATTTCCACTTCATTGATATGGGTACAATGAACCAATAAAGCTTTATCGTTAAGCAAACTAAACTTCTCTAGTCTTTCAACGACTCTCATACCATAATTCTTTAAACAATCTTCTTCATCCATCAAACTCTCAGCTACATGAATATGAATACCGTTATCATTTAAACTGTGTTTAATCTTCACTAAACTGTCATCACTCAATGATAATGATGCATGCATCCCCATCAAACCAGTAGTTAAACTGCTTTGATGATTTTTGATGTAATTGACGTTTTCTAAAATACCTTCTTTAACATTAAACCGGTCGCTCACCTCAAACGCCAGAACACTTCTTAATCCCAAAGTATCATTCAAAGCTTTTTTTATTGCTTCTAAACTTCCATCAACTTCAAATGAAGCATGATGATCTATCAATGTGGTTGTCCCCATTTTCAATTGATCCAAACCGCCCATCAAAGCCGAATAATATATCATATCTTTGTCAAGAAAATGATCAACTTTCCACCACAATTGTTCCAATATTTCTAAGAAATTATTTGGATTAAATTTCAAATTTAACCCTCTAGCAAAGGTTGAATATAAATGTGTATGACCAGTCACAAATCCCGGTATAACGAGATTTCCAGATACATCAATCTCAGAATAATCTCTGTTAATGTAATCACTCATTTTCCCGACTTCTACTACAAAATCATCAAAGATAAGATACCCATCATCAAGGTAATTTTTATAATCATAAATCTTTGCGTTGATTATTGCGTACATTTATCTTCACCTCTAAACTTTCATAGCTACAGCTTTAACAAACTTACCGTTCTTAATCACAAATTTACCCCTGTTCATAGTATGAATAACAGCACCTGATCTTTTGAAGTTTTCATATAAATTATAATCAGTAGCCCCATGACTTTCAGCGATAAAGTTATCATATAATTCATAGACAAATAAACTTGCAAGCTTTCCTTCTTTAATTTCACCCTTTAAGCTTAAGTTAGGATATAAAGAAGCAATATTCTTACTCATCTTATCAATTGAATCTTCTTTGAATAGTTCATACATCATATCGAAAGAAAATTCGACACCACCAATACCCAAAGGAATATCCTTTAGAAACTTCTGTTCCTTATCCTTCTTATTAAAAGCACAATGATCAGTACCAATTGAAAAGACATCATTAAATTGATCTTTTAACAGTGTTCTTTCTTTTCTAGTTCTTAAAGGTGGCGCTAAAGTAAATAATTGTCCGTCGCACTTCTCTAAAAAAT
This sequence comes from Caryophanales bacterium UBA2298, assembly GCA_002345425.1. Lineage (GTDB taxonomy): Bacteria > Bacillota_I > Bacilli_A > Izemoplasmatales > Hujiaoplasmataceae > UBA2289. Next base: position 58,673 of record DDWA01000058.1, read on the forward strand.
CATTGGTGAACAGAAAATAATGTGGACAACTTTCCACGTAAAACTTTTTATTTAATATATGTTTAAACTCGCTCTTAAGTCTTTCTAAAGTATTACCACTGCTCAAGTGAACCATATATAAATAACCACCATATTTATCAACATAACTAGCTAGTTTCAAAGCTTCTTTCGTTTCTGAGATTGAAGGTCTTGATTTTAAAAGACAGTTATACTTATAATTTGGATTTAAATCAATCAAATTATCATTTTCAATATGCGCTAACAATAAAAATTTATACTTTTCTGAAAGCTTTAAAAGTTCAATAATTTCATTATCAAAAGTTCTTCTACCGCTATCGGAGTAAGTAGTAAAAAGTTTTAAAGAATTGATATTCAACTCTTTCATCTTTAAGACAAACTCTTCTAAATCACATTTGGGATTCTTAATAGTCGCATGAAAACTATAATCTATCACTGAATCTTTAGCTTCGATAAGTCTTCTTTCATAAGCTTTAACTAAATCTTCAACATTGTCCACTGGATCAAGAAAATCAATAATTGTGGTGATTCCTCCATATGCAGCTTGTAAGGTTCCATAATAAAAATCATCCCGAGAATAGATATGACCTAAATTTAAATGAAAATGAACATGCGGATCAATCAAACCAGGAATAACCAAAGCATTATTAACGTCAATACTCTCTTTAGCCGCAAACAAATCATCATCGATTTTAGCGATGATATCTTTATTGATATAGACATTGGTTTTCTTAAATTTACCTTCTAGATAAACTTTGCCGTTAATAATCCTTTTATCAAACAAACTTTCTTCAACTCCTTAGATAATTACATTGTCATTAATCTGATATTTCTCCAAGACTCTTTCCAATAAATCAACTCTTACAACTAAGCATAAGTCAATTTTATTTTTAAGCAATTTTATTAATACTTTATGAAATCCCTTATCTTCAAGTTCTAACAAACTAATCTCATCAAGATAAATTGGACTAATTCCTCTTTTTATAAAATCATCCACTTCTTTTTCAACATATTCAAAAGCTGATTTAAAGAAGTGATAAGGACCTAATTTATAAATTACATCTTCAATACCCTCATCATAGATATCTCTTCTAATAAAAGTAATTTCTTTCTTGTTTGAAAGTTGAATTAAATCATAACCCATTACTAAATCATTTTTCATAATTTTTTTGGCAATAAAACCATCGCCAAGATGATCTTTACTATAAAGTTCAAGTAATCTTGTTGATTTATAAGAATTAATCTTTCCAGTAACAATCTTTACCATCTAAAGTCTCCCGCATATGTTTATGCCCTTTTTTATCATAAGAAATAGCCAATATTTCTGCACTGATTGAAATGGCAATTTCTTCTGGTGTCATACCACCAATATCAAGACCAATCGGCGAATAAAAGAAACTTAAATCAATATCTTTACCAAAAGTTTCATAAGTGGATTTTAAATAACCCCTAATCTTATCAGGTGAACAAAGCATACCTAAATATCTTGGTTTTATCTTCTTTTCCAAGATTTTATTTATAACATGATAATCATACTTATGACTTGGAGTACAAACAATAATATAATCGCCGTCTTTGATAATGTCTTTTTCAATAAAGGATACAAACGCTTCATTAGCTAAAACATCAGCGCCATTAATCTTATCAATTATATCTTTTCTCTCATCGATAACCGTCACATGAAAGATCATCGTTTTCAAGACATTTACCAAAGCTTGACCAACGTGACCACCGCCAAAAATGTAAATTGTCGCCTTAGGTCCGATATACTCATAAAACAAGGTTACAACCCCACCGCAAACCATTGGTAAAGTTTTTGATTCAGGCATAACTTTTCCTTCATCCAAAACATACGTTTCTAACAAACTTTCCTTCTTTTCCAATAATTCTTTAGCTTTTTTCTGTGCGTAAAACTCAATCGCCCCCCCACCGACAGTTCCAATACTTTTACCGTCAGGAAGAACAATCATTTTTTTACCCACTTCTACTGGCCCAGCGCCATCTTTTTTAACAGCTGTCACCGCAATAAGAGCGATATTCTCTTGTTTGTACTCATTGATTAATTTAAAAATATCCATCTATTCACCTAGAATTTTACTAAAGTCAAAAATACCGCGATTGTTAAAAGCACAGTTGATACAACTGGGTTAATTCGCAAGCGATTTATCTTATCCATCACTTTTATCTGATTAGTCGCAAACAATAAAACAATTGCTAAAGCAGCTGAAATTAATCCTTCAATCACGATAAAACTAAAAGCTGGATCAAAAGAAGCAATTCTAAAATCAACGAATCCATTAGTTACTGCATTAAACAAATAATAACCAACCATTCCCAAACGCCAAGTAACACTGACAAAAGCAATAGCTGATACTTTATTTAAAGGTTTATCGGAAGTCAAAATTGGTATTACCGCAAACACCAATAAACTCTGTAAGAACATCGCAATCATCGGATTGATTGTTTTCGCTGGTGGTAACATCGGCAGAAACAAGTTCGTTGCTTTAATCAAAATCGCAACCATTCCCACGAACATAATCGCTTTTCTTGAGCCAATACTTTGATATGCTCTGTAAAGTATAAACATTACCAAAGGAAACATTAAACTTCCAGCTATAAGTGCTGGCAATAAATGCAGCGCATATCCTAAAGTTGCCTCGATAATTCCCCAGATAGCTCCAAAGAAGACAATTTTAACTACAATTTCCCATCGCTTATTATTCATTATTTTTTCTCCTCATCTCTTTAAATATTTTTTCAGAAGTAATCGGTAAATCTTTAATTCTTATCCCTAATGCATTATCCACAGCGTTAGCTAAAGCAGCTGGCGGAGTATCAATCCCGATTTCACCAACTGATTTCGCACCAAAAGGACCGCTTTCTTCATAACTATCAACAAATACCGTTGTTAGTTTCTTAACATCTAATCTTGTCGGTATTTTATAGTTCAACATATCGCCAGATATTAACTTACCATTCTTCGTATAAATGACATCTTCAAAGTGAGCCATACCTAAACCTTGAATTATCGCTCCATCGACTTGACCCTTAGCTAGCATCGGATTGATTGTCGTTCCACAATCAACAACACTAACGTAATTTAAGATATCAATCTCAAAAGTTTCTTTATCGATTTCAATTTCGATAAAGCCTGCCATAAATGGCGGTGGCGATTTATGGCCAACATAACTTGAAGTAACTTGAAGTTGCTTTTGTTCATGAGAATAAGTTATTTGATTAGAAAAATCAATTAAACTCATTTCTTTATCAGTATTATCAACCTTAAATGTTTCACCATTAAAATCGATATCTTCAACCTTAACAGCAAAGATTCTCGCTGCTTCAATAAGCATTTGCTCTTTCAATTCTTTAGCTGCTCTTTTAACGGCATTCCCACTGACATAAGTGGTACTAGAAGCATAAGCGCCAACATCAAATGGCGTAAGGTCAGTATCAGAAGAATAAATAATAACTTTTTCAACATCAGTCATTAATTCTTCTGCAGCGATTTGCGTCAAAACAGTATCACTACCTTGACCGATTTCCGTTGCTCCTACCATCAAATTATAAAAACCATCATCATTTAGTTTAATTGTTGCACTACCCATATCAATATAAGGAATACCACTACCCTGCATCGCAATTGCCATGCCGACTGATCTGATTTTGTCTTCAGTTTCAATTCTTGGATATTTGTTTTTCCAATCGATTAGTTCCATTCCTCTTTCAACGCATTCTTCTAACTTACATGTTTCCATATTCATTGCCGTTCCAGCAGTACCTTCACCCATAATCGCAAATATCGGTGAAGTTTCTTTTTCCTTCATCATGTTTTTCTGTCTAAAGGCAATCGGATCTATCTTCATTTTTTTACATAAAATATCAATTGCACTTTCCAACGCGAAATTGCCTTGAATAGCTCCATATCCTCTAAAAGCTCCTGCTGGAGTATGATTAGTATAAACAATATCACCAGCGAATCTAACTGAATCAACCTTATTATATAAAGGTAATACCTTAGAACCAGTAACCATAAAAACAGTTAAAGCATGTTCACCATAAGCACCAGTATCGGACAATCCCAAACAATCAATTACTTTAAGATTACCATCTTTATCAGCGCCTAGACTTATATCTATTCGCATCGGATGACGCGAATAAGTCGATTCAAAAACTTCTTTTCTTGTATAAATCATCTTTGCTGGTTTACCAGTTTTATAAGTAACATAAGCGACAAGCATTTCACCATGAATTGCTTGTTTTCCGCCAAATCCCCCACCAACTCTCGGTTTGATAACTCTAATTTTTGACATCGGTATTTCTAATCCTTGAGAGATGATTCTTCTTACATGGAACGGTGTTTGCGTCGCACTAAAAATTACTATCCTATTCATGTAATCCATCCTGGCGTTAACGGTGTGCGGTTCCAACATCACATGAGCTTGAGCTTGAGTATAGAAAGTTTCCTTTATAACATAATCACAACTTTCTAAAGTCTTTTTGACATCACCAATTTCCATCCCATAGCTAGCCGCAATGTTTCTTTTTGGTTTAAAACCAATATCAAACATCTCATGAATTTCTGGTTCAGGATGAATAATTATTTCATTATCCTTAGCTATTTCAAAATCTAATATGGGGTTTAAAACTTCATATTCGACTTTAATTAAATCTAAAGCTTTTTGACATACTTCATCACTAACACCAACTACTGCTAAAACTTCATCACCAATATATCTTACATATTCATCCAAAACAAATTTATCGTGCGGTGAAGGTTCAGGATATCCTTGACCAGCTCTAGTAAATGGTATTCTTTTAAAATCCTTATGCGTCAAAACCATTTCAATTCCCATAAGTTTTTTTGCTTCTAAATCATCAATTTTAACAATCTTCGCAAACGGATGCGGTGAACGTAAAACTTTGACAATCAAAGAATCTTTTTCCGCAAAATCATCAGTATATGCTTTTCTACCTTTCATAATTCCTAGTCCGTCGATGGACTTGACCAAAGTATTAACTACTTTCATGATTCATCACCTAAATATCTTTTTATCGCTTCATGTTGAGCAACATAACCTGTGCATCTACATAAATTGCCAACTAAATAATTCTTTATTTCTTCTTCATTTGCTTCCTTATTCTCTAATTTTAAAGAGTATACAGTCAAAGCCATTGAAGGATTGCAAAAACCACATTGATCCGCCCCTAACTCACCAAAATGTTTAGCTAATTTCTCAGCTTCTTTTTCTATCCCTTCAACTGTCGTAATTATTTTATTTTCACATCTAATAGCTAATACCGAACAAGAAGGAACAGGTTTACCATCAAGTAAAACTGTACAGACACCACAACTGGTGTTATCACAACCTCTTCTAACGCTAGGGTAATCATTTCTTCGTAAAACATCTAATAAATATTCATTTTTTTGAATAAGAAAAGTCTTATCAATTCCATTTACCTTCAAATTTATTTTCATTTTACCACCTCGCGAATTCCGCGTTTCAAGTAGGTTTTCATCAAAACTTCACGGTATTCTTTCGACCCCCGCAAATTATCGCCTAATTTAATTTCATTACCTGCAATTTCAACTGCGTTTTCAATTGTTTCTTCATCAATTGTTTTTTGAGAATTTAAATAATTTGCCGTATCTATTGCAAGTTTTGCGATATTAGGTCTCGAGCCTACTGCAATTTTAAAATTGTCTCTTTTTGTAATCGCGATATTCAAAATCGCAAAATCAAGATGAGTTTTACTTATCTTTTTAAAGTAACCCTTAAGATTATCTTTTTTCAACTTAATTTCTAAAAGGATGTCTTCAGGTACTTTTGTCATTTCCACAAAATCATAAATACTAACATCACCAGCTTTAAAAAACACTAGTTTTGCGTCCAATACTAGTAATACTCCTAGCAAATCGGAAAAAGCGAATTTGCCCATAATTGATCCGCCGATAGTAGCGATATTTCTAATATTAATACCCATCACACTACCTATAGCTTGACTTAATATCCCCGAAGCTAACTGTTTTAATCCTCCATGGGTTTCAATCGCTCTTAAAGTAGTCATAGCTCCAATTACAAAACTTTCATTATCTTCCTTTATGTAATCCAAAGCTAAATTATCCAAAGATATCAACTTATCAACATGTTTAAATGATATCTTTATCCATGCTCCACCAGCAATTACTTTATTGCTTTTGGATTCACTAAGTAAGCTATACGTTTCGCTAATTGTTTTAGGAGCGATATATTCTTTAATCTCCATACCTTTAATCATTCCTTCCCTTTACCTTATTCAAGTCTTCGACTTTATCGATATCTAGTAATATAAACTCGTCATCAACATCAATAATTTCTAAATCATGTTGATCTCTAAATTCCTTTAAACTATTCAAAGTACTCATCATCAATTCGTTCTTTAAATCATAATCAATAAACAAAGGATGACCTAGTCGTTTAATATAACTTGGTACTCTAATTTCTTTGCTTCCTTTAATTAAAGTCTTATAAGTCTTCAAACTTACTAAAGGATAATCACCAGGTATGATAAAAAAATCATGATTTACTTGGTGCGCTCCCGATTTAACCGATGAAAACATACCTTGATCATAATTTTTGTTAAAGACTATTTCTACATATTCATAACCTTTTAAAACATCAGCTATCTCTTGATGATAATACCCAGTAACAACATATATTTTTTCGCATACTTGATGCATAGTTTGAATTGTGTGCAATATTAAAACTTGACCCTGATATAAAGCACACATCTTGTTTTGATTAAATCTAGAAGAATATCCGCCTGCTAAAACTATTCCGTCATACATAAAATCCCCTTCTAAGCGCTTACATAAATATCTAAAAAAAATATAAAAGAAATTAAAAGAGCAAAAATTGTTAAAATATTATAGCATAAATACGAGATAAATACTATAAGATACTATAAAGTCTTTAACAATTTTCACTCTTTATTTTAATGTTTTTCTTATTTATAATATGTAAATCTTTGTATTTAACAATATAATCTATAATCAATTCTGCAATGTCAAAAGGTATCTGTCTTATTACCTTTAAATTTTTGTATTCATCAAAATCACCACCACCGGAAGCACGGTAATTATTAACAACTAAAGAAAATATTTGATCATCAAAAACGTCTTTATCTTGATAAGTTAGTGACTTTATCCTCTCGCCAAAAGGTTCGGTAATGTCAATTGTATAATCAATGCCATCAAACATATCATAATTATAATGTTGCACCTTAGGGTAAGAGAATTTTGGGTTAATTGCTATCTTGCCTTTATCACAAATAAAATATTCAGCGTTTTTTTCTAATATTTGTCTTAATATTCTACCAGATATTTCTAAAACTGATAAAGTGTTTGCATAAACATATGTTGATAAAACATTTCTTACAGTTATAGATTTAGGAAAACCAGTAACTTCATTAGGCAATGAGGTTGCAGAAATCATTGCTCCCGAAGATTCAAGTTGAACTTGATTGATAAAAGTGACAATCGGGTGTTTATTAAGCCTAGCTTTAAACATATCTTTAACAACTAAATTATTCAAAACAACATTACCAATTTTTTTATCAAGAAACTTCTGACAATCTTTTTCAATCTTTTTTAAAAGTTTTACGATTAATTCATCTTCTTTATAATTAACTGTTTTAATCAACTCAGTGCTTTTGTTAATAACTTTCCAACTATCCTTAAAAATAAAGTCAATATCAATCACACCTAAACTATCTGCCCTAGAACCACCTTGGATAACAGCTACACCATTGATAACTTCCGAGATATATCGATGTTGATGAGCACTAATAAAACAATCGATTCCCGAAATATTCTTGATAATTTTATAGCCTAAGTTTTCCCCAGTATCTACTACATAAGGTTGTCCAGTACGAAGATCTCTTTCAAAACCTCCATGATAGGCTACAATAATTAAATCGACTTTATCTCGTAAATCTTTAACGATTCTTCTAATTGAATCAAAGGCATTTTCAAATATTAAATCTTTGATATATGATGGATTTTCCCAATTAGGAATGTATTGAGTTGTCGAACCAATTATTGCCACTTTGGGACCATTTTCATATTTAACAATCTCATAAGGAAACTTAAATAGAAGTGAATTATCTTTATTATATATATTTGAACACAAAGTTTTAGCTTTAATGTTTTTAACAAAATCCTGCAAGTAATCCAATCCATAATTAAAATCGTGATTACCAGGAATAAAATAATCATAAGATAAATAATTCATAACTTCCGCAAATGGATTGTAATATTTTCTACGGTGCAATTGATGAAAATACATTAAAGGATTTCCTTGTAAATCATCTCCTATGTCTAATAGAAGCGTGTTCTTAATCCTTTTTTCTTTAATAATGTTGCTAACAATAGAAAAGCCATAATTAACTTCCCTATTGTCAGCATAATTTTTTGCAAGTAGTGAACCGTGAATATCACTTGTTGAAAGGACTCTTAGTTTGAACTTTTCACTCATAGATATAATTTCACTCCTCTCATATTTATTTTACACCATAATTATAATTTTTTTGTAACTTTCTGTTTTTTTTTATAATATTTGTAGTAAAATATATTTAGTATAAAAAAAGGGGGAAAATGATTTTATGAAAAAAATTTTAACAGTTTTAATTGCTTTATTGTTAGTGATTGGCTTATTTGCCTGTGGAAATGTTGGCAAAGTCAATCCAGATGTTCTAGAAGTTCAACTTATTCCATCAAGAGATGCAGCGGTCTTAGATGCTCAAAGACAACCTCTTGAAGATTTACTTGAAGCTGAACTTGATATGGAAGTTAACGTGACAGTTGCTACAGATTACAACGCTTTAATCGAAGCTATGAAATCTGAACAAGTTCATGTTGGTTTATTAGCTACCGCTTCTTACGTGTTAGCTCACGAAGAAGGCGCTGCTGATGTTATTCTTAAATCTTTACGTTATGACGTAGATGATGATGGTAACTTACTGACTGATGCTCCATTAGTTGATGGTTATAAATCACAATTAGTAGTAGCTGCTGATTCAGGTATTACTTCAATTGATGATTTAGTTGGAAAAACTATTGCAATTTCATCATTCACTTCTACTTCAGGTTTCGTTTGGCCAGCTAACTTATTAGCTGACAATAACATTGATCCAACTACAGATGTAACTTGGATGAATGCTGGTGGACATGATGCAGCTATTCTAGCTGTTTACAACGGTCAAGCAGATGCAGCTTTCACTTTTAAAGATGCAAGAACTCTAGTTGAAGGTGATTATCCAGATGTGTATGATGAAGTAGTATTCATCACAAATACTGAAAGTATTCCAAATGACACTATCTCTGTAATTCCTAATTTACATCCTGATCTAATTGAAAAAGTTAAACAAGCATTCATTAACATTGCATCAACCGAAGCAGGAAGAGCGATTATTAGAGCCGTATATAATCATGAAGGTTATGCAGAAGCATTAGATAGTGAATATGATATAGTAAGAACATATTTAGAAAGACAAGAAGATTGGACATTTGAATAAAAATTACAAAATTTAAATAATAGCCACCAGTAAGGTGGCTATTATACTAAAGGAGAATAATTTATGATCAAATTTGTTAATGTGTCAAAAACCTATCCGAATGGAACTGTGGCTTTGACCGATATCAATTTAGAGATTAAAGAAGGCGAATTTGTCGCTATTTTAGGCCTTTCTGGTGCAGGTAAATCAACAATGCTTAGAACCATAAATCAAATAATTGATGTTAGTTCTGGTAACATTTATTTTAATAATGTTGATATCAACACTTATGAGATGTATGGCGATGATGTTGAGAAAGAAATAAAGAGACAAAAAGAATTAAATCCCGAGTTTGATGAAACCAAACTTGACTTACAAGAAATTGACATCACCAAAATCAAAGGTAAAAACTTAAGGAAAATGCGCTCTAATATTGGCATGGTATTCCAAAACTTTAATATTATCAAAAGAATGTCAGTAATTCAAAATGTTCTTTCCGGTAGAATTTCCTATAATCCTACGTGGAGAACAGTTTTAGGTATATTCCCGAAGATAGATAAAGAAATAGCTTATGAAGCACTGAATAAAGTTGATATTTTAGAAAAAACATATCATCGTGCTAGTGACCTTTCAGGTGGTCAAATGCAAAGAGTAGCTATCGCCAGATCTCTAGCTCAAAATGCTAAAATCTTACTTGCAGATGAACCAGTTGCTTCCCTAGATCCTATTACTACATTTGAAGTGATGAAATTCTTAAAGAAGATTAACGTTGGAGATGGAATAACAACAATTGCTAACTTGCATCATGTCGACTTAGCTTTAGAATATGCAACAAGAATTGTTGGTGTAAGAGATGGAAAAATAGTTTATGATATCCAAATCAAAGATAAGCCAGAAAAACAAATCATCCGTGACTTAGAACAAGTCTACGGAAGACCGTTAAGTCATGATGATTTCGTGGGAGACGATTAATGAATCAAGATCTTGAGAAAAAACTGCCTATAAGACCAAGTAGAACTAAATTTTACTCAAACATTGGTTTAATCATCGCAATTCTTATTAGTAGTGCTTGGTTTTCCGGATTTAACGTTTTCGAAATATTTGCTAATATTAGATTTGCTTTCCGTCTATTAAACTCTTTATTTTTTCCACCTGCTTGGGATTATGCCGATAATGTAATTGGTCCTTTGCTAGAAACAGTACAAATGGCAATCGTCGGTTCTTTTGTAGGAGCAATATTAGCTTTCCCTGCTGCTGTTCTAGCCGCTAATAATTTTATAAAAGTTAAAGGTCTTAATACAGGAATGAGACTGATTCTCAATTTCTTCAGAACTATTCCTGCTTTAGTACTAGCTTCTTTATTCGTAGCTATCTTTGGTATTGGTAGTTTTGCTGGTATTGTTGCCCTCTCAATCTTCTCCTTTGGTTTAATCTCTAAAATGACCTATGAATCGATCGAAGCGATTGATTATGGTCAAGTTGAAGCTATTATCTCGCTTGGCGGTAATAAAATGAATGTCCTTAGATATGCCATTATACCCCAAGTGTTACCTCAATACATGTCATACACACTCTATGCTTTCGAAGTAAATGTTAGAGCCGCTGCTGTTTTAGGTTATGTCGGTGCCGGTGGTGTTGGACAAACATATCAAATTTGGTTAGATTTAAGACGATTTGATCGTGTTGGTATAATTATAATGATTTCTTTTGTAGCAGTACTAATTATCGACTTCATTTCCAGTTCAATTAGAAGGAGGTTGGTATAATGTCAATTTACGCTAAAGTAGTTCCTGACAAGCCTAAAAGTAACGCTGTTAGAAAGATTCTTATCTTTGTGGTTGTTTTTTCTTTAATATCATGGGGATTTACTGGGCTCGGTTGGCATGGCATCATGCCATCAGCTACAGGTACAATTATCGGGATGTGGAATGGTATAATTCACCCGGATGTCAATTATCTTACTAACTGGACAGTTGATGGTTTACCTTATGCTGTAGTTGAAACCATCGCGATTGCAATTAGCGGTACTTTCGTTTCTGGGATACTCGCAATTCCATTTGCTTTGCTAGCTTCACAAAATATCGTTGGATCTAAAGTATCTAAAGTCGGTAAGTTTATTATCACCTTGATAAGAACCTTCCCTGAATTGATTTTAGCTTTAATCTTCATCGGTATTGTTGGCCCAGGTGCTCCAGCAGGTATTTTAGCGCTTGGTGTCCACTCAATTGGTATGCTCGGAAAATTGTATTCTGAATCAATTGAAAGTATGGACATAGGTGTTAAAGAAGCCTTGGAATCCTGTGGTGGAAATAATATGGAAGTATTATTTAGGGCCGTAATTCCACAAGTAGCTCCGGAATTTTTAAGTTATACATTATTCCGTTTTGAAATCAATATGAGAGCCGCAGCAACTCTAGGTTTAGTTGGTGCTGGTGGTATCGGTGCTCCGTTAATCTTCGCAATCCGTGGACGATTTTGGGAGAGAGCTGGAATCATCGTCATTGTCTTGGTTATTACCGTAACGATTATCGATTTTATTTCTGGAAGAATTAGAAAAAAATTAGTTTAAATAATAATGGGGCTGTCGGAAAATAGGTAGCTAAAAAAACAAAAAA
>DDWA01000051.1 GCA_002345425.1 Caryophanales bacterium UBA2298
TTATATCACAACTATTGGCCAAGCTGATTTAGATGAAGCTACAAAAACTGCTTATTATGGAAACTCATTTGCAATTGCTGGTTACATCGCTGCTAAAGTTTTCGTTGAAGGTTTATTGAGAGTTGAAGCTAATGGCGACGACTTAACTTGGGAAAACTATATAGCTGCTATGGAAGAAGGTCCAATAGACATTCCTATGGGTGGAGTTGTAGACTTTAGTGGTGGAAAACGTTGGGGTATTGCATCAATGTCATTACTAAAATACACTTATGGTTTAGGTGACAATCCTGCTACAACAGATGTAGTAGAAACAGATTTCTTAACAGAAGCATTCGCTAAAGTTAGAGAAATCGAAACTATCGAAGAAATCGAAGCAAAATAATTACTTAATTTTGAGATAATAGGGAGAGTGATTTACCTCTCCCTTCCTCTCGATATTTTTAAGAATAAGAGGGATAATATGAACAACGAAAAAATAGTTAAAATTAATGATATTTATAACTTAATTAAATCTGATTATGAAATTGTTGTTGGCATGGCTGCCAATGAACCTCAAGAATTTATGAAAAATCTCCATACCATTGCTGACAGAGTAAAGCATGTCACAGTGACCAATTGTTTGCCGATTATTGAGGCAGACTTCTTTACTAACCCAGAATTAAGAGATTCTTTTTTCTTGGATAGTTGGTTTTTTACCAAGACACTAAGATCTGTAAGCGGAAATGGAAACATATCCTTCATCCCTAACCATTTGCATTTGGCCGGGAGAAGAAGATTAGATCATAAAAACCCAAACATCTTTATCACTGCCGCTACGCCACCTGACAAACATGGATTTATGTCTTTGTCGACATCCAATGTTTACGAAAAACAGATGGTTGAAGAGTCTGATATTGTTGTTTTTGAAATAAACCCTAACTTTCCAAGAACCTTTGGCGATATGGAAGTGCATATTAATGATGTTGATTATTTAGTTGAAACAGATTATGCTGTTCCGACTTTACCGAATATTGTACCAAATGAAAAAGACATGTTAATCGGAAAATACATTGCCGATAAAATTAATGATGGCGATACCTTACAACTTGGTATCGGTGGTATCCCTAATGCTGTCGCTAAGTCTTTGATAAATAAAAAAGATATAGGGATTCATACAGAGATGTTTACTTCAGGAATGATTGACTTGATTGAAGCCGGAGTTATAACCGGTAAAAAGAAAACTCTTCATAAAGGTAAACACGTTTGTTGTTTTGCAATGGGTTCTAAAGAACTTTATGAATATATCGATAATAATCCATCAGTGATGATTCTACCAGGTTCATATGTTAATGATCCAGCAGTTATGGGATTAAATGATAATCAAGTTTCAATCAACGCAACAATTGAAATTGATTTAACCGGTCAATGTGCCTCTGAATCAGTCGGTACTAGACAAATTTCTGGTACTGGCGGACAAGCAGATACTGCAATTGGTGCGCAAAATGCTAAAAATGGTCGTTCTTTCATTGCCCTTTATTCAACAGCTTCAATAAGAAATAAAGTAACTGGAGAAATTGAAGAAGTATCAAAGATTGTTCCGACTTTACAACCAGGAGCTGCTGTTTCTCTATCAAGAAACGATGTTGATTATGTTGTTACTGAATATGGTATTGTCAGATTAAGAGGAGCTAATATTAGAGAAAGAGCTGAATTATTAATCAGCATTGCTCATCCTAAATTTAGAGATCTATTAAGAGATGAAGCGATAAAAGCAGGTTTTTTACATGAGCATTTTCAAATATAATAATCAAGATATCTTCTATGAAATAGACGGAGATAGTAAAAAACCTAAATTATTAATCCTTAATGGTATCATGATGAGCACTAGATCATGGATACCATTCGTTGATACTTTTAAAGAACATTTTCAATTAATTCGTTTGGATTTCTTTGACCAAGGCCAATCAGCTAAATTAGACCATCCTTATACTCAACAAATCCAAATCGATTTAATTAAAGCTTTATTAGATGAATTAAATATCAAAAAAATAAATATCGTTGGTATTTCTTATGGTGGTGAAGTTGCTATATTATTCGCCTGTTTTTACCAAGAATATGTTAATAGATTAATGCTCTTTAATTCATCAGCTTATACCAATCCGTGGTTAAAAGATATCGGGGATGGGTGGATAAAAGCTGGAAGTACAAGAGACGGATCTTTTTATTATAAAACAACAATCCCAGTAATCTATTCAGCTAAGTATTATGAAGAAAAAATTGAATGGATGCAACAAAGAGAAAAAGTATTACTGCCAATTTTTTCTAATCCTCTTTTTTTAGATGCGATGGAAAGACTGACAAGAAGCGCAGAAAGTTTTGATGTAAGAGATAAATTAAAAAATCTAGATTTACCGGTAATGATCGTTACCGCTGATCAAGATAATTTAACTCCAAAAAAAGATCAAGAGTATTTATATAAAAATATTAAAAATGCTAATTGGGTTATTATTCCCGAAGTGGGACATGCTTCGATGTATGAGAATCCAAGTATGTTTACTACCCTTATTACTGGATTCTTTCTAATTAAAGAAATTAATTACAAAATTTAAACAATGGAGGTAAAATTTTATGGAAAAGAAATTTATTGGACTTAAAAACGGTGAAAAATATGCTTATTTAGAAAAAGGATTAGGAACTAAATATCTTATCTTAATTCACGGCAATTTTTCTTCTGGAATCTATTACAAACCATTACTGGAAAGATTACCTGAAGATATTCATGCCTTTGCGATTGATATGAGAGGCTTTGGTGATTCAACCTACAACACTCAAGTAAAATCTTTAAAAGATTTGGCTGATGATCTTATTTTGTTTATGGATGAAATGAAGATTGAAGTTGCGGATATTACCGGTTGGTCTTTAGGCGGTGGGGTAGCGATGGAATTTGCGGCTCATTATCCTAAAAGAATCAATAACTTAATCTTGATTAATTCAACTAGCCATAAAGGTTATCCAGTCTTTAAAAAAGATGCAAACGGTCAAATGAAAACGGGTGAGGTCTATTCATCAAGAGAAGAAATGGCAAACGACCCTATCCAAGTTAAACCGATACTAGATGCTTTAAAGGCTAAAAATTTTGAAGTAATAAAATATATTTATGATATTACTATTTATACTTATTCAAAACCAAGCGTTGAAGATAACTTTCTATACATTAATGATGCATTAAAACAAAGAAATTTAGTTGATGCAGACTTTGCACTAGCGAGTTTAAATATGGGTGAAACTCATAATCTTTATTCTGAAGGTCAAAAAACTATTAAAAACATCAAAGCTCCAGTTTTACATATTTGGGGTACCCATGATAAAACTGTACCGGAATACATGATACTTGATAACATAAAGGCTCTTGAAGATCAATCTACTTATATCAAGTTTGATAAGTGTGGTCATTCACCGCTTGTTGATAAACCAGATGAACTTACAAAAGCTATTTTAGATTTTATAAGATAGCTAGAAGCATTAGATTTTCTCCTTTTTATTTAGGAGTGCTCTCATAAAATAACATCGGAGATGGCACTCCTAAAAGAAGAAAATCAAAAAAATGTGAATTTAGCATTAATCGCTTGACAAAAGCATTTGACTATATTATAATCAAGGCGTAAATAGCAAAACTAGTGAAAGCTAGTGACGCAAAGCTATAGGGCCTTCTTTTAAGATGGTAGCCAGTTGCCGTTATCTTATTAGATGAGGGCATTTTTTATTAATTAAGATTATTATGTCTTAATATAAAAAAAATGTACACTCTCGGGGTGATGGCTTTTTTTGTATAAAAAAAACAATCACTCTCATTAAGAAGATTGGGGGGATCAATTTGCAAATATGAGTCAAAAGACTAAATTAGCCATGCATATTGTAAATGCCTCAAAAGCAGCAAAGATTGCTAAAGCATCACGTTTAGGAATTGTTGTGAGTTCAGTAATGGTCTTCTTTATCTTTGCGGTATCATATTATGGAACGATGGTTGGTAACTTTACCTTCTCGGTTGACGGCTTCGCTAGAGAAGCAGGAATTTCCATGTATGAATACGCAGAATTAAAAGATTATAAAACGAGAGTGGTTTCAGCTAAGGTAGAAGATAATCAAGGAATGACAGGTT
>DDWA01000054.1 GCA_002345425.1 Caryophanales bacterium UBA2298
AAACAGTGCAAAGGCTGTTCATTTAGACAGTGGTGTTTATCTGATTCCAGATCCTTCCCTTCTTGTGAACGAACTGGCCGAACGGTATCGGGTAAAATTGAATTACAAACGAATGAAACTCGAATATCTACGTTCACAAATTAATCTCATCAAGAGATCATTTTAATACAACATAAGCAAAATTGACAGAAGTGCTATATTGAGCGATTCTGTCGATTTTTATCTTCTCAAACTGCAAAAGTCAGGATATAGCATGTTTTGTCTGACAACAATTATTCAACTGAAAATCGTTAAAAAGTCACATTTGGTTTTTCCGTTCATAATACTTCTTGTTACATCTGTATTGATTTTTGTTTCAATTGGTAATATTCATTTATTTTGAATATTTACGTTTTTAGGTTTTTAGATATTACTTAGTGATTTATTTATAAAACATTATCAGTAGCAGAGTACAAAAAATGATCAAAACAGAGTCAATATAAAGATTTTATAGGCCTTGAATTGAGTTTGTCATTGACAATTTTAAATTTTGAATGCAGATAATCTAGAGAATTCTTGGTGCTAATTTAGATTTTTGCAACTCTTTAGAAGGGTGCGAAGATTTTTAGAATGGTACGTAAAATCCTATTGTGCGTGCGTAATTGTTTTAAAATAGGTTACACCACCCGCACATTGTTGTGATATTTCGTTTTGGGTTTCCGTGCCGAATTTAAATGTCATATTTTTTTATTAATCAGAAGGATTCATCATATATAGTAAACAAAAACTATTTGATGGTAAAGAAGATATTGTGATATATCCAGAACAATCCACAACAAGGAACGAACAAGGATACTGGAATTGGTTTTTATCTGAAAACAAGAGGTGGTATTGAATTGTTGTTAATAATGGAAATTATAGATCTTGTTATAAGTCAGTATAGTATTGACATTGAAGAAGTTTACTCTATGGGATTGTCTGCTGGACAACAAAGGCATTAAATTTAGCTATTGCTTATTCTGGTGTTTTCCGTGGTGTTGCTTTAGCAGCTGGTGTACATTATGGTATAGATGATAATGCATACGAAACTTATATTTCGATGAGTGGCGCATTACCATCAGTTGAAATCACAGTTGAAAAGGCTCCTATGGCTACTTCGGAAAGTGTTAGTTTTTCATATCAATAAGGATTCAACAGTTTCTGTTAAGAAAGTTTATTTTATTATTGAACAAGTGGTTGAACTAAATGATCTTATGGATAATCAATTTGATGATTTATATGATTATTTAATGCATTATGAAGAGTGGTTTTATTATTATGTTGATTGCAGTTTAGTGTGATACATGGAGTGAATTCCTTAAAAGTTAGTTAATCGTCAAGCAAAAGATCTAAAGAAATATTAGATAATGTTGATGGCAATTAAACCTTT
Source organism: Caryophanales bacterium UBA2298 (assembly GCA_002345425.1). Classification (GTDB taxonomy): domain Bacteria; phylum Bacillota_I; class Bacilli_A; order Izemoplasmatales; family Hujiaoplasmataceae; genus UBA2289. The sequence continues at coordinate 1,409 of DDWA01000054.1, forward strand.
GAAATACCGGTTGCACTTTCACCACCACCACTTTTACAAAGCTTGCCTACTAATGTTAAAAGAGTCTGCTGTATTTGTTGCGTCATAACTTCGTTTTTCAAATATGTTTAAGCCTTTTACATAACCGCATTATTTTACCTGTTATTATCTTTATTAAAAAAGTTACAAATATTCTAAATGTTGCATATGTTACATTTTTGTGATATTATTAGAATTGAAATTCAACAAAAGTTGCTAAGATAATTATAGTTGTACTTTTCAATAATTTATGGGAATCATTAATCAACAGTCATATTGATTATAGGTATAATCAGCATTTGAAATAATGGAGGATAAATAAATGAATCGTCAAGTTTACAAAACAAAAAACTTAATATTCGAAGCCTTATTTAAAAAAATGCAAATAAAACCTTATCATGAAATTACTATTGTTGAAATCACTAAAAAAGCTGATGTAGCAAGGCTCTCATTTTACCGACATTTTAAAACAAAAGAAGACATAGTTTTATATAAATTTAGAGAGATTGTTGGAATAATGGTTCGCCAATTAAATACTAACACATATAATTCTTCTAAAGAGATTTTAGGTATGATTCTCGGCGTTATGGATAATTATATGACAATATTTAATGTTATCATAAAAAACAATCTATATGGATTAATTATACAATCGTTTAGTTCTGATATTGGTTTAATTACTAAGAAACTAATTGGCATAGGTGATTCTAATGTTCATCTTTTAAAGTTTTATGAGGGTGCTCTTGTTAATCTTATAGTTGAATGGATCAGAAATGAAAAAATCATATCAAAAGAAGAATATTTAGATATACTTGATAATTTGTTTCAAAATCAAAAATTATTTTTAAATACTGACTAATTAAATATGGAGGATTTAAATATGAGTAAGCTTGGTATTTGTTTATCGGGAGGAGGCGCAAGAGGAGCATACCAAATAGGTGCTCTAAAAGCACTAGAAGAACTGGGAATATTGCAAAAAACAAGTGCGTTTTCTGGTTCATCAATAGGAGCGGTAAATGCAACATTTGCTGCAGCCGGAGCATTAAACGTCGCAAAAGAAATATGGTTTAATGTTCCTGATAATCCGTTGGGCGAAAATTCTTCTATTGTAAAAACAATTAAAGATCAAAGACTTAAAGTAATTGATAGCGGGTTGTTTTCTATTATAAAATTGAATCAATTATTAGATGATAACATTGATTTTGAACTATTAAATAAGAAGGATGTTTTTATTGCAATAGCAGATACTGGAGATGCGGATAAAGGATTAATAGATTTGTTTAAATCCACATATATGCATTATATTCAAAAAGACTCTCAAGTTCTATATATACCGCTTAAAGAGATTGATAAAAATCTGCAAATTGATACAGTTGTTGCATCTTGTTCAATTCCAATTGTATTTCCACCAGTTGTAACTAACAGCAGAAAATACCGAGATGGTGGATATTTTGACAACACACCCATTAAACCATTAATTGATTTTGGATGCGAAGAAGTCATTTGCATTACTATTTCTATATTATCATCGTTGCGCTCAAATAAAAGGAAGTATAAAGATGTCAAGATACATGAAATAAAGGCAACTAGAAGATTAGGAAAAGTGCTTGATTTTTCTTCGAAACATTCAAAAAAGATATATAACTATGGATATAACGACGTAATGAAATATTTTAGTAATTTAAATAAGAATGAGTTTAGGTAATAAATTGAATCAAATGAGCTCGTTGTCTTATTTTATCGTCGCAAATAAATGCCTTAGATAATTTGTTTGTGTTGAAATTCTTCAATATTTAGTTCGATTGCATGCTATTATGCAATATAATAACAATTAATAGAAATTCGCATTGATATGGAGTTTGTTATGATTAAAGAGATTATTATTATATATTTTTTATTCTTAGTGCTAAATGTCCTTAATACTTTTGTAATTACCCACCGACCTTTGAACAAGTATATTGTTCCTTTTAAATATACATTTAAGGGAGAATTAAATGCAATATTAGGTAATATATTTACTATTAATTTAATAGGATTTATTATACTAATCTTTATAAAAAATCTATATTGGTTCTCTGTAGCACTACTAATTTTAACAGGAATTCTTAATTTATTGTTATTTGTGTTAAGTGTTTTTAATTTATACTTTGGCAACGCTTTTACGAAAGAAAGTATAGATATGTTTAAGAACCCTGTCAAAGGAATGTCTAAAGGTATGGCAAAAGAAATTTTTAATGAACTATTTGGTTATTATCGAATCATTATTTTTATACCTTTCATTATTATTCTATTGGTTATATTATTATTTAGTAAGTCAAATTTGGAACAGATATTTATCGAAACCAATTATTATTCAATATTTGTAGGAATCGCATTTTCCTTGTTAATGATTGTTTTGACATGGATAAATTATGAAAAGATGTATCTTAAAAACTTAACAGTAAAAGCTGTAAAATCAACTTTTGGAATACAAAACTATGGAATTTATCCATTTTATTTAACAAGCATTTTTAAATTTACATCTATTCCAGACTTATTAATTAAAGCTAAGAAGAATAATTTTTCAGAACTTTCTAATGAATACATCCAGTATAATAAAAACACTATAAGTTATATAAATTTTCTTGATAATAGAGTTTATAGTAATGATTTGAATTTGAATATGGTTTCGGAAAATATTAAAGTGGATAAATCAATTTTAAATGGAAGACAATCATTAACAGGTATACTTGCTGGAAAAAACCTTGTTTTAGTTCAAATGGAGTCCATGAGTAGGTTTTTACTTGATATTCCAATTTTGGAAAAGGATTTTAAGTTTATTAGGACTTTACTCGAACAAAGCGTTGACTTCACAGAATTTTATTCAAGTGTCGGGATGGGAGTTAGTTCTGATGCTGAAATAACGACATTAACTGGACTGTATGCAACAGGATATGATTCCTTATATTGGTCAAAATTCAATTTTCGTGAAAAAACTTATAAAGTTAAGGTGGAATTGACAACTTTACCTAAATATTTTAAACGAAATGGTTATTTTACGGAAGCTGTACACGGAGATTATAAGCAGTTTTATAACAGAGAGTATGCATATCCAGAAATCATGGAGTTTAACAATTTTTTTGGTTTAGAAGATTTTTCAGATAAAAAAAAGAGTAAACGTGAAGGATTTATAGATATGTTTTCGTATGAATATACCAAAGGAAAATATCATTACGCTCCTTGGATAAGTGATTATCAATTAGCAGATACAGTTCGAAAAAAAATACTTTCTGTAGACAAACCCACATTTCTCTTTCCTATAACAATGATGCCTCATACCCCTTTTGAGTTTTATCCACAAAAAAATAAAGGATATATTGATAAATATGATTTAAAAGACTTGACAAAAAAATACCTGAGATTCGCTGATTATTATGATGATGTAGTAAAGCGATTTTTCTTAGATGAAAATGGTTCTGTGAAGATAGATAGTAATACTGTTTACCTGTTTTATGGCGACCATGGTTGTGGAATTAAAAATGGGGATATTGCAAAATTGTTTCAGAAAAAATTATCTGCTTTAGAGGAGAGAAGATTGTTACAGCAATTAGTTTGCTTCTTATACGTACCAGGAAATAAGGAAATAAATAGTAATGGAATAGTCATAAAGGAAGGACTGATTAAAGGTAAACAAAATCTTGTAAGGGGACATATGGATATATATCGTAGTATTATTGAACTTTTTGACTTAGAAACAAGCAATGACGCTTATTTTGGAACTCACCTTTTGAGTAACGAACCAACATTTGTCCTAGATAATAAGTCTCAAGACGTGATAATGGACAAAATTATTTTTTCGATGAGAAATAGAAAGCAAACGTTTCCTCCTAATATCGATATAGATAATAAGATATTTGAAAGCATCAAGAAGTTCAAAGTATTAAATGATATTTTAATTGAAGAAATTGGAGTTCAAAGTAGACTGAATAAAACTTAATAAATTATTTTTGTCGTAATATTATCAACTTTGATGTTTTTAATGCGAAGGATTTTTTATTAACAGTTATCATGCGTATAGAATTTTTTCAAAACAAGATATTTAAAATTCTTGCTCATATTCACAAAACAAATTGCTAGGGACATTGTGTAATCCCTAGCAATTTTTATAGTTTATCTATTAAATTTTTAATAGTCTTGCATTGATTGCTACAATGACTGTGCTTAATGACATTAAAACAGCACCCGTAGCTGGACTTAATAGAATACCAATAGAACTTAAGACACCTGCTGCTAATGGTATAGCGATAATATTATATCCGGTAGCCCAAATAAGATTTTGAATCATCTTTTTATATGTGGATTTAGATAATTTGATAATATTGACTACATCCATTGGATTACTTTTAACTAAAATGACATCTGCAGTTTCTATTGCAACATCAGTTCCAGCACCAATTGCTATGCCAAGATGAGCTTTAGCTAATGCTGGGGCATCATTGATACCATCTCCAGTCATGGCAACCAAACGACCCGCTTTTGTAAGTGATTCAATTTTCTCTGATTTTTGTTCAGGCAAGACCTCTGCAATAACTTGTGTGATACCAATTTTTTTTGCAACTTCATCAGCCACTTTTTGATTGTCCCCTGTAAGCATATAAGATTCGATACCCATGTCTTTAAGTGTTTCAATTGCTTCTTTAGAGGTTTCTCTAATCATGTCACTTAGTGCAATATAACCAATTAATAATTTATTTTTAAGGACGAAAACTACTGTGTGTCCTTGACTTGCTAAAGTCTCATAAGCTTTTTCATTAAATGATATTTTGAGTTCTTTTAAATAACCAGGGCTAACAATTTCGATGGTTGATTGATTAATTTTTCCAATTAGTCCCTTACCAGGAATTGCTTTAATTGATTTAGCTTTTTGAAGTTTTATATTTTTGTCTTTAGCTGCATTAACGATTGCTTTTGCGATTGGATGTTCTGACTCATTTTCTATCGCGTATGCTAGAGATAAAAGATTATCTTCGCTCATGGAATCACTTATTATTTTTGTAATTCCAAATTCACCTTTTGTAAGTGTTCCTGTTTTATCAAATACAACAGTATTTATTTTGTGTGCATTCTCAAAGTTAGCTCGATTTCTAATCAGTAAGCCGTGTTTAGCTCCAATGCTAGAAGATACCGCAGTAACTAAAGGCGTTGCTAAACCAAGTGCATGTGGACATGCAATAATAATGACAGTAACAGCTCTTTCCATAGCAAAACCAGCATCTTTACCTAGTAACATCCACACGATAAATGTTGATATACCGCCTATTGATGCAACATAAAATAAGTATTTAGCTGCTATGTCTGCGATTCTTTGAGTTTTCGAACGTGTGGATTGAGCGTCTCTAACAAGCTTGATTACTTGAGAAAGGAATGTTTCATCACCAATTCGAGTCACTTCATATTTTAATGATCCTTCAGCGTTGATGGAACCACCAATTAATTCATCACCAATTGATTTTTCAATAGGTACTGATTCACCTGTTAGCATCGATTCATTGACTGAAGATTTTCCTTCAGTTATTTTACCGTCAATAGGGATTTTTTCTCCAGGTCTAACAAGCAGTTGCATCCCAACTTTTACTTCTGAAGTAGGTATATCTTTGATTTTTCCATCTTTATCAATAACATGAGCTTCTTCGGGCATTAATTTTAATAGTTCTTCAAGTGCTTTTGATGCACCTAATACGGATTTCATCTCAATCCAATGTCCAAGAAGCATGATTGAAATCAATGATGATAATTCCCAGAAGAAATCTTGCCCAATTTGGAAGATTACAGTGTATGCACTATAGAAATAAGCTACAGTGATAGCAAGTCCAATAAGTGACATCATTGATGGAACTTTTTGTTTCATCTCATCAATAGTACCTTTAAAAAATGGCAGACCACCATAGATAAATAGAATGGTACTTAAGAATAGTAAAATGTATAAATCTCCGGTAAATCTTAGATCAATACCGAGAAATGTTTGAATCATTGGAGATAATGTTAATATTGGAAAAAGCAATATAAGTGAGAAAAAGAATCTTTTTCTAAAATCTTTAACCATCATCGCATGGTGATTGTGGTGATCATGATGATGTTTTGAGTGGCTTACTTCATCAGTATGGTTGTGATGATGTTCATGCTTATCAACCGTATCAGTATTATGCTGATGGTTGTATTTGTGGGTTTTCATTGTTATCCTCCTATTAATTAATAATATGTATATCGATATTTGGTTAATTTAAATACTTGACTAATATTTCTGTAATTTCATAATTTTTCCATTTCCAGTTTTGAGTAACTGATGTATTTTATTGGTTGACATGCTTTAAAGCGCATTGATTTGGTTCACTCCTAGTTATACTACTTTAACCCCACCCCTGGAGGGGTATACGCTTACATTATAACACTATAATATTTAATTACAAGTATTATATTCTCATAATCAAGATCGATATTTAGATGTCAGACCTTAAAATAATTTGATTATAGCCAGTTTTTGGACTATATACTGTTGTTAATACTGACGATTAAAAAAGCAAAATTTTGTAATATTTAGTGAAAATAGCTGTTTTTAGTTGATTTTACTATTTTCGTATGGAAAGGATGGGGGTGCTTATTACGTAAAAAAGCTTCGTTTAATTGCACCTAACATAATATTGAGTTATCTTCTCTGCAGGGTTTGAAGAAGTTAAATGTAACAAACGTAATAAGTATTGCAAATGTAACATGTGAATGATATAATGCTAGTGAAACTTTTGCTTAAAATAAATGAGTTTCATATGGTCAGACAATAATAGGAGAATATGACGAATGATAGAAGTGAAAAATCTTACAAAAGATTTCGGTTTTAATAGAGGCGTTTTCGACATATCGTTTGAAGTTAAAAAAGGTGAAGTATATGGTTTTCTTGGCCCGAACGGAGCGGGAAAAACGACCACTTTAAGAGCACTCATGGGTTTTTCTCGCCCGGATAATGGCATTGTTACGATTAATAATAAGAATTGTTGGAATGACTATTCTGATATTTTAAAGGATGTTGGATATGTCCCGGGGGAAGTTGCTTTACCGGATGGATTAAGCGGAATAGAATTTATCGAAATGATGAAAAAAATGAAGCATGCAGATGAATCAAGAATAAATTATCTTCTTGATTTATTTCAATTTAATCCTAATCAAACTATGAGAAAAATGTCGATTGGTGACAAAAGAAAATTAGCTATCATAGCAGCGTTTATGTCTGATCCAAGCATTTTAATTCTAGATGAACCCACAAGTGGTTTAGATCCGATCATGCAAAACAAGTTTATCGAATTAATTAAGTCTGAGAAAAAAAGAGGCAAAACAATTCTCTTATCAACGCATATTTTTCAAGAAGTAGATGCGAGTTGCGATCGATTATCAATTATCAAAGAAGGAAAAATTGTTGCTACAATCGATGCAGATGAAATTAGAAATAATGAGAATAAAATCTACAAGATAGAATTTTTAAATGATGAAGGTTACGAAACGTTTTTGAATACAGGAATAAATATAGTCTACACCAATAAGGATAAACGAAAAATGAGAATCGCAATTAATGATAAAGAGATAAATCAATTAGTAAAGAACTTATCAAAATACGAAATCAAATATTTCTCTGAATCCAAATTTACGCTTGAAGACTATTTTCTGAGTTATTATAAGGATAAAGAGGTTGAACAATCATTATGAGTATAATAGAAATTATTAATTTGACCAAAGATTATGGGTCAAAGAGAGGTATTTTTGATATCAATCTTAAGGTGAGTAAAGGTGAAATATTTGGCTTCGTTGGGACAAATGGGAGCGGAAAAACAACAACTATTAGAAATATGATGGGTTTCATAAGACCTGACCATGGGAGTGTTAGAATTTTGAACCAAGAGGTGAGTTATAATACAACACACTTAATGAAGCATATAGGGTATGTTCCTGGTGAAATATCATTCCCTGATATCGGTGACGGCGATGCGTTTATTAAAAGTCAAGCTGAAATGATTGATTTAAAAAACATGGATTACGCCAACTATTTAATTAAGAAATTAGGATTAGATACATCTGCGAATCTAAAACGTATGAGTAAAGGCATGAAACAAAAAACAGCAATTGTAGCTGGCTTTATGGCCAAGCCAGATATATTGATATTGGATGAACCATCTACTGGACTAGACCCTCTCATGAGGGAAATATTTGTTGATATATTAATTGAATCGAAACAAAGAGGTGCGACCATATTTATGAGTAGCCATGTATTTGAAGAGGTTGAAAAGACATGCGACCGTGTAGCTCTTTTGCATAATGGAAAAATTATAGATATCGTTGACATGAAAAAAATTCATCATAATGAAGTGAAAACATATAAGATAGGGTTTGAAACTGGAGTAGATTATCATAAATTTGTTAAAGATAATATTTATTTAGTTTCAAAAAAGGATGAATATTTACAAGCGACTGTCGATGTCATGGATCAGCAAATTAATGCGTTTATGGAAAACTTATCTAAATACGACGTGAAATACATCAATGAAATTAAATATACGCTTGAAAAATATTTTTTAGAAAAGATAAATGAGAGGATCAAAAATGATTAGTTTACCACTACTAAAACAATCAATAAAATCAAATTGGGGCCTTTGGCTAGCAACAACACTTACTGTGAACTTGCTTTATGTAGTCATTAAGTTTGCAATGGGATCAATAACGGTTTCGGGAGATGTTGACCCTAATGTGTTAGTCCCTTATATCATGGCATTACAAGCATCAGGATTAACTCTTGAAGGGCTGTTTACTTCAATTGGGATTAATCCTGATATTCTAAATGGTATTGCCTCTATGAACTCAAATGTACTTGTCAGCAATATTTTTTATCCAGTTGTAGCTGTTTTACTACCACTTGTTTATACTGTCGTTGTTGGGAATAAATTGTTTGCGAGCCAAATTGACAGAGGATCCATGGCTTTTATATTATCCACTTCAATTAAGCGATCAAAAATAGCTTTTACGCAAATGTTCTTTTTTGTTCTATCCTTGGTCATTATGTTTTTCATCACAGCTATCTTTGATGTTATATTGGCACTAACTATTGAAAATTCATTAGCCATTGATAAAATTTTATTGCTGAATTTAGGTTTATTATTATTTGCAATTGCTATGGGATCTATTACATATATGTTTTCTGCTATATTTAATTACACCAAATACTCTATTTCTTTAGGTGGTGGGTTGGCTCTGGTATTTTATATTTCAAAGATTTTAGGTTTATTTGGTTCAGATCTTTTCATGAATATGGGAATTGGAATCGAACCGATGGCTTTCTTTAATAATATTACCATGATATCACTTTTTAACACATCGTCGATTCTTGATGGCTCAACAACCTATTTAATGCAATTTGCAGTCCTGATAATTATTTCAATAACATGTTTTACAGTTGGAGCTGTTTGGTTTACTAAGAAAGATATTCCTGTATAAAAGTTTTTTCACTGCTTATTTAGATAATGGAAGAAGGTAATAAATTGAAAAAAATAGTTATTTTTGATTTAGACGGAACTTTAACTAATAACATTAATCAATCGGAAATCATTTATCAAAGAATTTCTGAACGATATAATTTAGAACAACTATCAAAAGAGGAAATCCGGAAATTAAAGTCAAATCCCAAATTAAAGCGATTATTTGAATTAGGAATCCCAATACATAAGATACCTAAAATGTATAAAGAATCAAGAGAAATAGCTTCCGAGTTTGTCGATGAAAGCAAATTAGTTCCGGGAATAAAGGAGCTTATTACTTTGTTGAATGATAAGAATATCAAATTGGCAATTGTTTCTTCAAATAGTTCTTCAAATATCAGTAAATTTCTTTCTAACAATGACATTAATATATTTTCCTTCATTGAGTCTCAAGCCTCAATGAGAGGAAAAAAACGCAAGTTAAAGAAGTTGCTAAGAGGAAATGGATATAAACCTAGCGATGCCATTTATATAGGCGATGAAGTGCGTGATGTGTTAGCTTGTAAAGCAGTATCTTTGGAAGTTATCGCAGTGACTTGGGGTTTTGAAACGAAAAGCATATTGGAAAAATCAGGGCCGAATTACATTGTTGATTCTGTTGACGAATTATCAGAACTATTATTAAACGAACATAAGAATTAAAAAATATTATAAAATAAGAGAAAGGTGGTTAAATTATGGAAAAAAGAATAGTTATTAATACATCAACTGGAGGACTAGATTATTATCCAGTTGAACACGGAATTGAGATTTTACGTATTAAAATTAACATTGGGGATAAAGAGTATGAAGATGGATTGACGCTTAAGGCAGATAAGTTTTATGATATGTTGAAAAATGATAAAGAATTATTGCCTAGAACCAGTCAACCGTCAGTTGGCGAAGTCACTGCTTTATTTCAAAAGTATCAAGATGAAGGCGTTGAGGAGATATTTGTGGTGACAATATCAGCTAAAATGAGCGGAACATATAATTCTTGTGTATTGGCCGCGAAAGAATTTGAAGGAAGACTAAAAATCAAAGTATTTGACACTAAGACAGTTTGTTTTTCTGAAGGTGTTTTTGCATTGAAAGCAAAAAAGATGATTGTTGAAGGTTTCACACTTGATGAAATTGAAAATGAACTCACAAATATGACTCACTCAAATACTATTTACTTTGCTGTAAACAATTTGACATACCTTGTTAAAAACGGACGTTTGAGCAATGCAAAAGGATACATGGGTAAACTGTTAAACATTAAGCCTGTATTACAAGTACAGGAATCTGGAGAAATTGTTTCGATTGAAAATAAAAGAACAATAAAAGCAACATTATTATCAATAACAACTAAAGTTAAATCTTATGTGAATAATCGTCCGTATCAAGCATACTTGATCTACACAGGAAATCCCGTTCTGAAAGAGTTTTTTGTGAGTATTATTAAAGAAAATCTGGGACTAGAAAATTTATATGAATCGCCATCTACTCCGGTAGTAGGTGCACATGTTGGACCAGACGTTATCGGAATTGGTATTTTTATTACTGATAAAGATGAATTTAAAATAATGGAATAAAATGTATGAAAGAGAATATTCAAGTTACCAGAAGCAAGGAATGGATATTTAATGCATTAATGTTCTTGCTTAAAAAAAATGCATTTAGAAAGATTTCAATTGAAGATATAACAAAAAAAGCTGGCGTTGCAAGACCAACATTTTATCGTAATTTTGATTCAAAAGAAGATGTTTTGATTGATCAAGGACGAAAGATTTACGAGCGATTGATGATTGACCTAGAATCTAGTATGGATGAAGGTAATGTTACATATAATTCAATAAAGAAAATAATCATTATCTTCGATGAATACTCTGAATTATTTGAAGTACTTATAAATAATAATTTAGAATATCTAATCTTTCAATCTTTTGATGTTGAAATTTCAAATTTATTAAAAAAGATACTTGGTGTAGATAAAGAGGATAAATATAAATCCAAATTTTTTGAAGGAGCTCTTTTTTCTATAGCGATTGAATGGATTAAAAACGCCAAAAAAGAATCTGTTGAAACAATGACAGAAATTATATATAATCTTGTTGCCTTAAATAAATAAACCATAAAATGCAATCACCGAATATAAACTATTCCGTGTATATTTGAAAACTGTTCATTTGAGTGATGAAAAAATCATATAATTTATACGAGATTTCTTATTTTTAGTGATTTTATAACAATATAAAGTAAACATACAGTAGTTAATTTGTTTACAAAGTAATGAAAAAAAGAAAATTAAAAGATAGGATGACAATTATGAAGAAAATATTTTTTATGATATTTTATTTTTTCAGCCCCTTTATATTAATATTATCATTGTGGTTTACCAATTCTAATCAATATTCAAATCCTTTAATACTGACTAGTATGATCATGGGATCACTAGCTTATACTTGGATTTCATTGCAATTTGTATTAAGTGCTCGGCCTAAGTTTATTGAAGTACCATTTGGCATGGATAAAATTTATCGCTTCCATGGCATTATGGCAGTAGTTAGCATATTAGGTGCTATTGTTCATGCGATTATTAACGAAGAAGTGATTGGTGAATCTATTATTACAACAATTGGATCTGCTGCATTGGTTATATTTGTTCTAATTAGCTTGTTAACGATGTTGTCGATGACACCATCATTTATATTAAGATATCCCCCATTTAAATGGCTCAAGAAAACCATTGAAGCTTGGAAAAAGTTCACATATGAACAATTAAGATTTATCCATAATTTCACAGTTGTAGCATATGTAATTTTAAATATTCATGTACTTTTGACACCGAATGCGAGGAATAATGCCTTTATTACATCAGTATACATTTTTTATCTTGTTGTTTCACTGTCTTTTTATCTTTATCATAAATTTTTAAAACCCGCATATTTACAAAAGAATAAATATCTCGTGAAAGATGTTATCAAAGAAAATGATGACGTTTGGACAATTAGAATGCAACCAACTAATAAAAAATTAAAAACACACATTCCAGGACAATTTGCATTCTTCTCATTTAAGGGCGAAAAGCAAAGATTTTTAGAACATCCCTTCTCTATCAGTTCATCTCCTGACGATGATTTATCAATTACAGTGAAGGAGTTGGGTGATTTTACAAAGACGATAGGTCAATTAAAAGTCGATGATTTCGTTTTAGTCGAAGGACCTTTTGGTGTATTTAGTTATGTCAATCATCCTCAGGAGCAAGAGACTGTCTTTATTGTTGGCGGTATTGGAATTACACCCGTAATGAGCATGGTAAAACATATGTCAATACACGATCCCAATCGTAAAGTTTTGCTTATTTGGGGTATGAACACCATAGCGGATCAAGTAGCAAAAGATATGATGACAGAAATAGTTGCGAGAATGAAAAATTTAACAATTATTCCTGTGATTTCCAAAGATAGCACGTTTGATGGTGAAAAAGGGTATATTAATCAAGAAATGATTAAAAAACTTACAGAAAAAGTACAGATTGATCAAAGCGTTACTGGTTATTATATTTGTGGACCTTCGATACTGATGGATAATTGCATTGATGCATTATTAAAGATGGAAATTAGTCATAAAAGAATACACTTTGAAAAATTTGCATTGTAATATAATCATTTATTTATTGTGTTATTATCCAATTATAAAAGATATAACAAAACATTGAAAATAGCATTTTTAAATAAGATTTCAAAGTTTTTGAATCATTTAAGAGTATTTTTGGTTCAATCATTCGAAGATTATTTCAAATCAACTAGATCTCAACTTTATTAGTCGTATCTTTTCGTTGGGTACAATAAACAACACTAAAGAAAGTCATAGACTAAAATTGAATTTGCTTTGAAAGTTTTAAAAGATAACCACTTACACATTCGTTTTGAATAATAAAAATATCTATTTTGAGTAAACAAGAGGTATAATTATGAATGATTTTGATGAAATTAATAAACTATTTATAGAGATTTCTAACACATATTTTGAAAAGTATTTAAAACCACAGATAGTTCACATTGAATTAGGAAAGATTGAACTTAAGATGAGTGTTTTGGCAGAACATTCAAATGTTGTTGGAAGAGTTCATGGTGGTGTGTTTGCCAGTTTTGCCGATATTGCTATGGGTGTTGCTTGTTGGACTCACGAAAAAAAAGCGGTTACGTCAGATATGAATCTAACGTTCATTCGGAATGTACCTGTAGTAGACGAAATTTTTGCAACTGCCACAGTCATCAGTAATGGTCGACGGTTGATGCGAACAAGATGTGAAATTAGAGGTTCTGATGGTAAATTACTAGTTAGTGCAACGGGAACATACTTTGTATTAAGCAAGACGGCAAAATCTATTTTCTAGTGTTTTGAATATAGATATGTACAAAAAAACTCTTATTTATTTCAGAATGTGGTTCTGAATCATATGATTTTTGAGTAATCTTTTATGATTTCATTAGTATTTAAAAATATAATAACCTTTTTTCATAAAGTACTACAATAAAATCCGCGATACTAGAAATAAATTAGAGTTACTGAAAAATTTGATAAGAAGTTAATTTGTATTGGGTTTTATAGTGTATTTTCAACAGTTGTTTTCGAGTGCTATTCATTTGCTAAATGCATAACAACTCTTCTATAAAACCATTTATTCAGGGGTGCTAAAAACTTTGATAGGGTGCTAAATTGTATCAAAATAGGTCATGCAACACATATAACAAGCATAAGTTTGATACAATCGTATCAGGCCTTTTTTTGCCTTATTAATGGCTTCTTCTTACTTTGCTGAGTAGATTTTGATTTGAAAAGTATCCAAAAATAAGGATAAAAATATAAGATCGATAGTATGCTTACACGATTTGCTTACAATTTACATGATTACATTTCATTTTACACGATTGCATGTTGATTTACACGATTTGGTATTGGAATATACACGACTGCCAATAAAAGGCTATACATTTAAATAATTTTTGTTTTTTATAAAAACCAGAAAACCAAATATCAATTTATTTCATAAAAATGGTAACATTACCATAAAAATGTAATATGGTTATTGACTACACAAGAAGATAATGATATAATCTTATTGTATAAAAATGGTAAAATTACCGAAAATACTAAAAGGTGATAAAATGATAATTAAAAGAGATTTATATTTGAATAAGTTAATTAAAAAGCAACATAATGGTCAAGTCAAAATCATCACGGGTATGAGAAGAACCGGTAAATCATACTTGCTTTTTCACTTATTCCATCAATATCTAACTGAGAATCGAATTGATGAATCACATATCATCGAAATCCCATTAGATGATCGATTATATAAAGAATTAAGAGACCCAGATAAGTTGCTCTATGAAATTAGATCAAGAATGACTGATAATCAAATCTACTATATTATCTTAGATGAGATACAGATGGTAGCAGAGTTTGAAGACATACTCAATAGCCTGCTACATATAAAGAACGCTGATATTTATGTAAGTGGTAGTAATTCCAAATTCTTATCAAAGGACATTATTACAGAATTTCGTGGAAGAGGAGATGAAATCAGAGTTCATCCTTTATCATTTAAAGAATTCATTTCAGTATTTCAGGGAACAAAACAAGAAGCTTGGAATGATTATTACACTTATGGTGGATTACCATTGACTTTATATTACGAATCGCATGAAGATAAGTCAAATTACCTAATTAATCAATTTAAAAAGGTTTATATTTCAGATATAGTAGAAAGAAACAATATTAGAAATACAGATGAGCTAGAAGAACTTATTAATATTCTTTCTTTAAGTATTGGATCTCTCACAAATCCCAAAAAACTCTCGGATACTTTTAATAGTGTAAAAGGAATAAAGTTATCTCAAGCAACAATAAAAACTTATTTAGATTATTTAGAAGATTCGTTTTTGATCAATAAGTCACTTAGATATGATGTTAAGGGTAAGAAATATATATCAACTCCTAGTAAATATTACTTCACGGATCTAGGGTTACGTAACGGAAGATTAAATTTCAGACAACAAGAAGAAAATCATATTATGGAAAATATTATTTACAATGAATTATTGTGTAGAGGATTCAATGTAGATGTTGGTGTTGTAGAAGTTAGAGAACTAAAAGATGGACACAGTTTAAGAAAACAGCTTGAGATTGACTTTATCGCAACTAGTGGTAACAAGAAATATTACATTCAATCAGCATTTGATATGCGTCAAGATGCGAAGAAAGTACAAGAAAAAAGATCTTTAAGAATTGTTCCTGATTCTTTTAAAAAAATCATTGTTGTTAGAGATGATATCAAGATAAAGAGAGATGATGATGGTATCGTCACAATGAGTATCTTCGATTTCTTGTTGGATGATCTAAGTTTAGATTACTAACATCCGCTAAAAGTATGTAATAAAAGTATAGCGTATGATAAGAGGTGATATTTATCAATAATATAAAATTATATATTCCATCAATCGAGGAATTATGGTATCGTCAAACAATATTGATGCAACCCGAAACAATGAGTTATAATAAGGGATTTAATTTAGATTTACCTCTTTATCATAAGGATACTGGATGTATTGAATTTCCAAAAGAAAAATGGCATAGTTTTTGGATTGATAATAAACCGACAACATTCTATGCATATATTTTAAGAGAATCAGATCATCAATTCATTGGTGAAGTAAACTTACATTATAATTCAAAGAATGATTGGTATGATATGGGTATTGTCATTGAAAGCAAATATAGAGGTAAGGGATATTCAAAAGATGCCTTGAATCTTTTACTCGAAACAGCATTTACTACTTATTCAGCAAGAGCAGTACATAATGATTTTGAGAATACAAGAGATATAGCATATAAATTACATTTGAGTGTAGGATTTAAAATCATAAGGAGCAATAAAAATATCATGGATTTATTAATTGAAAGAAAAGATTATTAAATGATATGCACTTTCTTTTTAGACTATATAGGGCATTTCAACAGTCGTTTTCAGCTATTTTCAAAACCTCTAAAAACAGTTTAGACAAGCTATAATTTTAGGGTGCGCAAATTCTCGCAGGGGTGTGTAATTGTATTAAAATAAGTTACACACCCCATAAGAGTAACCGATTTTGGTACAATTAGTATCAAAATCTTCTTTATTGTCAAACATGCCATATCATGCAAATTTGTAATCGCGTAAATGGACTTATTAAAATATAATTAAATTGAGGTGATTACTAATGTTTAAATTAAATGAAATTATGGAAATGTTAAACATTCCTGAAAGAACTATAAGAAGGCATATTAAATTGGGATTACTGAAAGGAGAAAAAATTGCGGGTACATGGAGATTTTCTGAAGATGACCTGAATAATTATTTTTCCAATGCTGTAGTACAACAAACTCAAGCTCATGTAAAGTTTAAAGAAATATTTGATTATTTAAATGGAATCTCTAAGAATGAAAATGAGATAGTTATTATTAAACAAACAAACAAGCTGACCTTAACCAAAAATAAAGAGTTATCTAAGTATGTTAGTAATTTTGATGATCCATTGTATTTTCACTTGGATAATAAATTCGGAAAATCAATAATTACATTTAATGGTTCTGAAAAAAGCGCGATTTCACTACTTCATAAGATTAATTTATTTGATAACGGAAAGTGAATTTGACAAAAAGCTACTGTAATAAATAAACTGTATATAACATTTTCAGCAGTTGATTGAGGTTGCGTAACTTTTAGCAGGGGTGCATAAAAATCACTTGAGGTGTGTAATTGTATCAAAATAGGTCACCCGACTCATATTTCAAAGAATGGTAATATAAAGAGGTAAACTAAAGGAGATTTATAATTTGGGTAAATATGTCTATAAAGAATGTAATCCAACGAAATTCAGTACAGTAGTATTAATGACATACAGTGCAATTATTGGATTTATACATGGAATTGGAGAAATACTTCAAGCGAGAAGTAACCCAAATTCAAATTTTATTTATGCTCTAGATGTTGCTGACCCTGATAAAATTTGGCATGCAGGGTTGCCAGCGTTTTCCGTAATAACTAATTTTTTAATTTCGGGAATCATAACAGTTTTGATAAGTATTGTTATAATTGTTTTTGCAAATTTGTTGATTGAGAGTAGATATTTCAAATTTTCTCCTCTCTTATTTATTCTCTTATTTCTTTTTGGTGGCGGGTTTGTTCCTCCATTTATTGGTATTATATCAAGTACTTATTACGTTATCAAAAGAAAATCAAATACGAATAATGAGCAAACATCGCTTTTAAGAAAGTTAATTGCAAAATTATGGATTTACTTGATAACAGTTCTTATCTTGTGGCTTCCTTCAAGCTGGATAATTGGATGGATTTTCCCTGTGTTCAGGCTACAAATAAGCTCTGTAACATTTATTATGTTCGATATTATCCTGCCGATTTCAATATTGATAGCTGCCAATTTTAAATTTGGTATTGTAGATAGATATGAATATGAACGATTATGACTGCTGTTAAAAAAAACTTGGTCCAAAAAGAAATTTCATTTGAATTACCATTTTTTTATAGAAATATATTTTTGGATTGGTACGAAATTTGAACAGAAGGTACTTGTATTATCATATACATAGAAAATAGNNATAGCATATTTAGTAACTAATAGCGACCTTGTAAACACAATTTTTTTATTGACGCAAATTGATAATATTTCAATGAAAATGGGGATAATAAAATGAGTAGAAGACACTTAGAATCATTGCAAAACCAAATTGCAGTAGCTAGTTCAATATCAGAGGTCCTTGACATATATGACACAAGAGACAGTGATAATTTATCTTTAGATGAAGAGTTCGAATTAGATGAATTCAGAAATTTTAGAATTGAAATGCTAAATGATGAATCTTTAACTGATGACGATTTTGATTTAGCTGATTTTTGTTCTGGTGGGGATTTAACTGAAGAAGATTAATTTTTTATAATACAGCTTGAACTGACTCCTTAAAGTTGGAGAATAGGTATAACAGTACCTAATCTTAAACGAAGGAGTCTTTTTTTGTGGTTTGAGATATAAATAAAAAATGAATTATTATTTAGAGAAAGACGAAGAAATTTGTAAAATTTAGATTTTGTATAGAATTAAAGTTACAAGTTTTTTAACTTTAAAAAATATGTCATTAAGTAGATTCAGGATTAAATAAAAATCATGTATTACTTTAAATAATATATTGACTTTGAAAACTAAACATAATAAGTCATTATATTGCTTAATGAACTTTACATATAGTATTTTACATGCTAAAATTAATTAATTATTTTAGAGCTTGCATAAGTAAGTTGGGAGGAAAAAATGAGAAGAATAATACTTGCTATATTTGGAATTTTAGTAATCTTTTTCACTTTAGGTTGTGATTTATTTAATAATAATTCAACTTCTGAAACGGGTGATAAGTATGTAGTTACATTTGACTCAAATGGAGGTGAAGAGATTAACCCAATATATGTTGACAAAAACACAACCATTACTTTACCAATTCCTGTAAGAGTGGGTTATAGTTTCGAAGGCTGGTTAACAGGTGCTATAATGTATAATTTAAGTCTTGAAGTAAAAGAAAACTTGGAACTAACTGCCGTATGGGAAATAAATGACTAGCAAATACTAATATATGATAATGATTGAACCTTATTATCAACCTATACAATTGAATATAATACTGACTTAACAGGGTATGATTTTGGATTTGATGATTTAGTAGATGAAGGATATATGTTTTCCGGAATATCCCCAACGATACCAGACAAAATGCCGGGAAATGATCTAGAGATTGTACTGAATCAAACAAAATATAGAGAAATTAGTAATCAAACTTCAAATTTGTCAGTAATTGATACTGTAGTTTATTCTGATAATTATGTGATTACAGGTGTTTTGGGTCCTGAAGGATATTTGTACCGTATTGTGATATACGATTTAAATGATCCAACATACAGGAGAGAAATATTGAATCCAAACGGAACTGAAAATGAATGGTCCTCATTTGGTTCAAATATTAAGGTTTCTGGGGATTATATCATTATTTCTGATTATAGATATAATAATGATCAAGGTATAATTTATGTTTATAAATTTAGTGATACCAGTTACTTTAGAATAATTAAAGGATCGAATACAATAAATAATGAAATGTTTGGTGATACGTTATACATCCAAGGCGATTACTTAATCACTGTTACAGACAATTTTTATTATAGTTATTTAACCAATCCACCGAGAATATATATTTTCAAATTAGGTGATGAATCCTATAGAAGAGTAATAAACCATCCATATAATGATGAACCTTCTAATTTCGGTAAAGATATTTACTTTCATGGTGATTATTTGTCGGTTAATATGCCTAATGAATATTCAAGTGCTTCGAATCCTTTTAATGATAATCAAACTATAATTCTTATATATAAACTTAGCGATGAATCATACTTAAGAACTATCACTAAAGAAAATGTTTTTGTCGAAGAAATTCATATACAAGATGATTTCCTAGTATTGGGAAGTTCACTAACTAATGTTTCGGACAATGGGTTAATTATAATTTATAAGTTTAGCGATGAAACGTATGAAAGAATAATAAATTGTCCTATTGATGGGGATAGAACTTCGTTTGGCAATGATATTCAAATCCATCAAAATTATATTGTTATATCTTCGTTTCAGTATAATGTTTTTCAAGGAATCATTTTTATATATCGGTTAGATGATATCGCTTATGAAAGGATCATCACCGGTCCGGAAACTACTGAAGATTCTGGTTTTGGATCTAAGACAATTTTGCATAATGACTATTTAGTAGTGAGATCAGATTTTTCTACTCAAGGAAGAGTGTTTGTTTATAAGTTCAGTGATGAGACCTATGAGAGAGTTATTACTGAACCGAACAATGATATTTACCATTTTGGTTTTGAAATTCTAGTTCACGAAGAAAATTTAATTATTTCTTCAGTGAAAGGTAATTTTTACAATGAGAAAGGCAAAATCTATATATATCGATTTGATGATGAAGAATATAAAAGAGTTATTGATGAAGAAACACTAGAAGCAGAGGATTATTTTAGTTTATTATTATATGTAAAGAACGGATTCTTGATAAGTATGGCAGTTACTGATGAGACTTCAAGTGGAATAATGTACTTGTACAAATTTTCAGATGAAAATTACAAGAGAGTAATCGAATATATTCCAGGCACTTTAGGTTTCGGAGAAGATTATAAAATAATATTAAATACTGAATTTTTGATTATCAAAGCAGATACTTATTCACCAGAAAACCAACGAATATATGTTTTTAAATTCGATGATTTTTAATTAAGGAAATTAAACTTTCTAATAATAATTTGATTTCGTATCGTACAAATGGTGATTGGCTAAAATATTCAGTTAATGATAAAAAAGGATTGATAAAATTATCAAACCTTTTTTCTTTTGAAACAAAAAAACCAGAATAAATCTGGTTTTTCATATAAATGTAATTTTTTTACAAAAGAGCTTTTAAATCTGATTCTATTTTCGAAGGTTTTACATGAGGTGCATATCTTTTAACTACATTGCCATCTCGATCTACTAGGAATTTCGTGTAATTATGTTTAATTGACTTTGTTAAGAAACCTCTTTTCTGATTGATAAGCCAACTAAAGAGTTGATTAATGTCCTTACCTTTAACAGAAATTTTTTCAAATATTGGAAATGAGATATTGAATAAAGCAGAGCACTTGTTTTGAATTTCGGCATTATCATTTGGTTCTTGTTTAAAGGAATCTGATGGAAAAGCAAGTACAGTAAAACCTTTTGACTTGTATGAATTGAATAATTTTTGAAATCCTTCTAGTTGGTAAGAATAGCCACATTCAGTAGCTGTGTTGACAATCAGTAAAACTTTTCCTAAATATTCATTCAAGGATACTTTATCACCTTTTATGTCATTAAGCTCAAAATCATATAAATTCATTTATTTTACCACCTTTATATATTCTGCTTTCATTATAACACTGATTTGATTTTTTTCTTGTGGGATGCCTATTTTTTTTAAAATTTTGTTAATAAATTGATTATAAAGAAAGAAGATAAATGGTATAATTTTGTTAATGAATGGAGACAATATGAAAAAATATTATTTTAAAATACATTTATTATTATATGTTTTTCTAATCTTAATGACCGTTCTAGGCTTATATGCAGTTATTGTAGAAAATTTTTACTTTGCTTATATTAATATTACTATTTTCGGGTTACCATTGTTATGGCTTTTAGTAATTCAAATTTTTAGATTAGATAACTTAGAAATTCATGAAGATAAAATTATATTTGGTTTTTTTAAACGAAAAACAATTTTTATGAAAGACATAGTAAATATTGAACTTCAAGGTAATCTAGATATAAACAATATTCACATAATTATCAATCATAAGCAAGACGGAAAATTAACACAATCCAATTTATTGAAAATGTATAATGTCAAATTGATTAAAATCTATCATGAATTACTTAAATATCTAGAAAATTCTAAATCGATGATTTGAAATCCTTTAATTCTAAGGATTTTTTATTAAAAACTTAGTAATTTTATTTTGAAAAACCACTCAATGAGTGGTAAAATATAAATTTAGGTGATTAATATGGTTTTTAAAATAAAAGAGACTAGAGCTGAATATAATATGACGCAACAGGAATTAAGCGATTTAACTGCTATTCCTAAAAGAACAATCGAAAATTGGGAAACTGGAAAAAGGAAACCTAGTCCTTGGGTAGAAAAATTAGTTGACTCATATATAAAACAATTTCCTAAAAACAAAGACGGAATTATAACTGATAGATTAGGAGTTTATGAGGTAGAACAAATTAGAAGTTTGTGGTTACCATTAACATTGAGATTTGACATTAGCAAAATTTTACTGTTTGGTTCTTATGCCAAAGGTAAACCTGATCCGCTTAGTGATATTGATTTAGCAATTGATGGAGAGATTAAAGGATTAACCTTTTTCGGTTTACTAGAAGAAGTCAATCAATTATTTGTCAAAGATGTTGATTTATTCCATTTACAAGAAATAGATAATAATTCTGATTTGATGGAAGATATTTTAAAAGGAATTGTATTGTATGAACGAAAGAAATAAAAAGACTTTACCCAAAATATTAGTTCATATAAATAGAATTCAAGATTATATAAAAGATGTAAAGTCTATAGATGACTTTGATAGAGATTATTTAATGAAAGATGCTGTCGTTTTTAACCTTTTAAAGACTAGTGAGCTGTCAAACAAGAAGCTCACTGAAGATTTTAAAAGAATGCATGGCAGTATCCTGTGGATGCAAATATATGGATTAAGAAACCGTATCGTTCATGATTATGATAATATTCATTCTAAAATGGTTTATCAAACGATTACGAATGATTTAGACGAATTAAAAAAGGAAATTGATGGTTTGTTAGAGAAGAAAAATAATATGTTTAAACCCCTATTTGTGATATAATTATCTAAGGAAAGATAGAGTTAAGATATGGAAGAAAAATTGAGAGCTATTCCAGAAATAAAACATTATAAAACGAATTTAATTATTTATTCAGTTATTACTTTTTTATTGTTTTTTCCAGTATTGTTAAAGTATTTATTGGATGAAAATTATGAATATGATGAATTGTTGATTATGGCATTATTTTATCTTTTAATATTCTTTGTGCCACTTGTAATTTATAATTTGGTAAAATTAATTTATTTTTTAAGATTAAAACCTACTCATATCCAGGAAGTTACACTTGATAGGTTAGAATCTAAGTGGTCTACTTTTATGTGTTTTAAAGTTGATATGAACTTTTTTGGTAGAATTGATGAAATAGAGACAAGAAGGGTATTTAAACCAGGTCCAGTTGCGGTTAACCGTATTGATACTTATATGAATAAAAGAGTTTTGGTTGGTTATGATGAATTAAAGAAAAAAGCTGTTATCGTAAAACTACTGGATGAACAAAATAAAATAATTATGAGATAAAGACAAAAAAAAGCGCATTTGCGCTTTTTTACATGGGTGGTTTGTTTTCTAAGAGTCTTTCAATGATTTTAGTTAATCTTTTATGACGAGATTCTGGCTTTTTTAAGGAGTAATAACTGATAGCATATGTTTTCTTTATGGATGGTGACATTGATAAATAGTTTTGAAGAGCTTTTTGATTTGTTTGTAATAAAAGTTTGAAATTATCAAGAGAGAAATCTTCAGGTAAAGAATCGCTTCTTTCCCATCTGCCGTCTTTTTTAGCTAAATCGATTTGTGCTTGACCGGGTGTGTTCATTTCATGGCTTTTGATTAATTCTTCAGCTATTTTTTTATTTCTTGTGGACCAGATGCTTTTAGGTAGTCTTTTAGTGAAATATTTAAGATAGAAGTCATCATCAAGATGTTTTATTTGGCCATCAATCCAACCATAATTAAGTGCAACCTGTAAAGCTTGGTCAGGAGGAAGTTTATCTTGGGTATTGCATTTATCAAATTTTATCCATATTCCTGGTGAAGTATCATGATTTTTATCTAAAAAATTATTAAACTCTTTAACGTTATTGAAAAAGATTATCTTCATTTAAACACTCCTAGTTGCTTAAATAATAGCTTATCTTATCTAATTTTGTCAATGGTTATCCAATTATTAAGTAATTATTTATTTCATTGATATTTAATTGTCTTAACCAATTAAAATTAAGTTATTTTTCTTCTTAATTTAAAGAGATTATGATAAAATTAAAGAGGTTATTTTTGAGGAGTGATTTTGTTTATGAAAGAGAAGAGATCTAAGAGTAAAAAAGAAATTTTAATTTACGAGATATTAGCGGTTATCTTAATGGTAATTGGCTTTGTAAGTATGTTTATCTCGATTACTTTGGATGATGCACAACCAGATAATAATTGGATAACTTATGGTATTATTGCTTTTTTATCACTAATGGGGATAGCTTTGTTTTTAAGAAGTATCGTTAGAGATGATAAGGAAGTTTTAAGGTTGGAAAAAAGACATAAATTATATTCGGAAATGGAATTAAGTGAAGTTGATTTTATTTCTTTAGATGTTATAAAAGAAGAATTAGTTGTTAATAATTATGAATTGTTAAGTAATGGGTTTTATTTTAAGAAAGTAGCAACACAAGGGGTTTGTTATTACGGAAGATTTGTCAAAAGTAATATTGTCAATAACGTCTTAGAAAAAGAAATTATGAGGTTTAAGAAATTTCAAGATAAGAAATGTAAATCAATAAATGGCATTATCTTTTTTGCGATGCCAAAAACTAGCGATGATGATAAGTTATTTGTTAAAAACATATCAAGAGATATGGTGATTGCTGAAGAAGTACCGATAAATAATAATGTCTTGTCTATAATTACTGTTTTAATTGATTTAGAGAAGAAAAAGGCTTATTACTTTGATGTGCCCGATAGTTATCGAAGTAAAGTTTATACTTATGGGTGTTTGTTTCTGAGGAAGATTTTTAGAAAGTAGGATTTTTTTAAAGTCCTTGGGGTTAGTGGGATAAATGAGAAGTTTAATAGGGACAAGAGTGTTTTATAAAAGATTATTTGCAGTTTCACTGCCAATAGTCTTGCAGCAACTTCTAACTTCTAGTTTGCAGTTGATTGATAATTTAATGGTAGGTAGTTTGGGTGAACTAGCTATTGGATCGGTATCAGTTGTAAATCAGCTGTATTTTGTCATTATTTTGATTACTTTTGGAGCTTTAGGGGGAGCGGGTATTTTTACTGCTCAGTTTTTTGGTTCCGGCGAAGAAGAGAAATTAAAACAAACTTTTCGGTTTAAGTTGATAATAGCTTTAGTTTTAGTTATTTTATCAGTTGTTGTGTTTTCACTTTTAGGCCAGTATTTGATTGGTTTCTTTACCGGTAATGAAGTTACAATTGCTGGGGGAATGGATTATTTAAATATTGTTAAGTGGAGTATGTTGCCTTGGGCGTTTTCAATTGCGATTTCTACAACCTTTAGAGAGATTGGAATTACTAAACCATTACTTTGGATTTCTATTGCGGCGATTTTAACGAATACTGCACTTAATTATTTGTTGATCTTTGGTCATTTTGGTTTTCCGGAATTAGGAATTAGAGGAGCGGCTTATGGAACACTAGCTTCTAGATTTGTTGAATTTGGTTTAATCTTTGTTTTGATGGTTAAAAAGGGTAAAATCTTTAATACCTCTTTAAAAGATATCTTTAAGATTGATAGTATTGTTTTAAAATCAATTATTATTATGGCTTTACCGCTTTTATTAAATGAGTTCTTTTGGTCAATGGGTCAAACAATGTTTTTGCAGTCATATTCGACAAGAGGTGACAGTGCTTTAGCGGCGATGAATATTACCAATGCCATCAGTCAATTGGTCTTTGTGACATTTGGGGGTATTGGGACGGGTATCGCTGTTTTGGTTGGTAATACTTTAGGGAAGAATGAGCTGGAAGTGGCTAAAGATAATGCTAAAAAGGTTATTGCTTTTGCGGTGGTTTTTGCTTTTTGTACTGGGATAGTATTATTTATTTTAAGTTTCTTTGTGTTAGATTTATATGATATTTCTGATGCGACTAAATACATAGCGCAAAATAATATAAGAATCAACGCAATCTTTATACCGGTGTTTTCTTTTAATGTTTCGATGTATTTTACTTTAAGAGCTGGTGGCGATACGAGATCGACAATGATGATGGATAGCGGTTATATGTGGATTGTGCAGGTTCCTTTGGTCTTTGTCTTAGCTAGAGTGACTGATTTAAATGTAATCATGTTGTTCTTGATTGTCCAGTTATTAGAATTACCGAAGTCTTTATTTGCCCTTTCAAGGTATAGAAAAGAACATTGGGTAAGAAATTTAGC
>DDWA01000052.1 GCA_002345425.1 Caryophanales bacterium UBA2298
AGGAGTTAATAATATGCAAACTTTCACGAAAAGAATTACAACCCTAGCAATGATAATCACACTTGGATTTGCGCTTTTAGCTTGTGGAGGAAACACAACAACAGAAATCGCTCCGGGAGAATTACAAATCCCTAGGCTGACAAATCCTGATGCAATATTTTACAGTACTGAAGATTATGATATTACTTATCGTGATTTATATAACAGTGTTAAAGTTAATGACGGTTTAAACCAATTACTAGCAATGGTAGATACGGATTTATTAAGTGATTACTTTGATGAAATCACCCAAGAACAAATCGATGAAAAACGTCTTAAATTAACTTATGATACTTCAGATGCAGAAAAAATCGCTGACCTAGATGAAAAAACAAGAACGAAATATGAAACGAACTTTGAAGAATCATTATATTTAATGGGCTACACTGAAGGTAATTATGATGATTATATTCGTTTGGTTTTAGTTAGAGAAAATTATGTAATTGAACTGATGACAAGCGATGATTCTTCTGAAGAAACTTGGCATGTTGGGCCAGAAGAGATTGCTAATTACTATGATGCTACTTATATGAGTGACATAAAATCCATTAAAATCAAATTCAATTCAGCAACTGATGCTAACGCAATCATGCGTTCACTTAATCTCATCAGCAAGAATGGGAAGTTGATGCTTTACACTGGAACAAAACCAATTGAAGAAGTTCCTTCTTTCGAACTGAATGAAACCAATACTCAAGAACTTACTGAAGCAGAAATCTTAGAATATTATATTTTAATGTACAATATCGTTTATACTGATTACCGTGAACCTTTGAATGTTGAAAGCACAGTTCAAGAATTAATGCAATTAGATGAATTAACTTTAAATTATGATGACGTTAATATTTTCAATAACAATTTAGCTAGATTCATTTTCTTTACTTTAGGTAATTATGAAGATTATCAATCAGAAGAAAATGTAACCGCTTATTATACTTATAAACCGGAAAAATTCTATTCTGGTAGGGATACAGCTTATTACATGATTTTAAACTTAACCGGTTATGAAAAAGAAATGGTAGCTGACTTCGAAGGAACAAAAGCAGAATTAATTGATATTATCGGTGTTGATCTTTACAATGAAATCGAACAAGAAATGATTGACAATAATCTAAGCGCTCAAACATTCGTTGTAAGAAGAATAGCTGACTTAAGAAGAAAACATGATTTTGTCATCTATGATTATTATTTAGCCGTTGATTATAAAGCTAATGATACTAATTATGTTGAAAACGAAGAAGGCAGTTTAACAGTAATTGCTAGTTATGATGATAAAGAGATTACCCCTGATCAGTTATTAACTTACGCCATGAATCAAAATGCCGCAATGTATTTAGTTTACTCAGCGCAATTAAAAGCTGTAAGAGCTGCGCATTATGAAGATGTTTATTGTTTAGACACAGCAACATGTGAATATGATTATACCCAAAATGAATCAGCGAAGATGTTAGAGCACATCGCAGCTTATAATTCTATGCAAGCGCAATTCTTAGAAAGTATGTATTCAACATATTATACTTTTGAAGATTATCTCTACTTAGCTTATGGCGTTAAAAATATGGAAGAGATGATTAATAATTATTATGTGAAATCTACTTTACAGCCACTTTATATCTTTGATCAAATAATTGAGAATGATTACGCTGTTTTAAATTCTTTACTAGACCTTATGGGTCCATATTATGATAATTACTTTAGTTTAGACGTTACTCATTTATTAATTTATATTGATAGAGACGAAGATGGTTCGCCAGATAAATATTCAAAGTTTTATGAAGAATTAGTCGATACTACTGAATATGATGCTAAATTAGCCGCTTTAGAAGCCGCAATTAGAACATATATGGCTGATGATACAAAATCATTATCAGATTTAGTAAATGCCTATAAGTTAGCTTCGAGAACAGATGCAACTTGGGGAGAATTCAAAAGTTACGGTTTCTTCTTATTAACAGAAAATTTGTCAACTCAAGGTTCATTGACTTATGCAAATTCAATCAATAAATTTGAAGATAGTTTTGTTGAAGCTTTAATCAGTCTATACCAAACTTATAACTTAGAAAAAAATCTAGATAAAGACTACTTGTTCGGTGATGCTTTGATTGAATCTTCTTACGGACTACATTTTATCAAGGTTGAAAAAGGTACTGCTTTTGAAAAACCAACAGCAGAATTTACAATGACATTTGATGATGAAGAACAACCTAAATTTGATATGGGATTTGTCTCTGATCAAGAAAGAATCAATTTTGAACAATTAAAATTATTTGCTCAATATCGTTTCTCTGTAATTTCTTTCGGTTCAATTGATTTAGAAGAATTATATGGATTTACTCGTCCTGAGATTCCTTCAACAGTCAATACAGCTTTAAAAGATTTTGCGACTAAATTACATGACGCTTTATATGTTGTAGGTTATTTAAATGTTGGTATTATTTCCGATTTAAATAGCGGAGAGTTTGTCAATAATCACGCTGCTTACTATCAAGGCACTGAAGCGGAATTAATCGCTGTATTAGCTGAATTAAACAATATATATAATCGCCAAATCTTTGCTGAATTAGATTTACGATAATAAATTAGTGCGAGTTTTACTCGCACTTTTAATTAAAAAGGATAAGGGCTTATGAAAGCACAAGAAGAAAAAATAATTAAACAAAATACAATACTTACCATTTTTGCTAATGGCTTTTTGGCGGTTATCAAATTGGTTGGGGGAATTTTAGGTAATTCAAGTGTTTTGATTACTGATGCAATCAATTCTTTAAGTGACATTGCGACTAATTTAGTAGTCTTTGTTTCAGCGAAGTTCTCAAAGAAAGAACAAGATCACTCGCATCCATATGGCCATGATAAATTTGACTCGATGATTTCGATTTTTCTAGGTGTTGCTTTAGTGGTTACTGCTTTTGAAGTCGGTAAAAACGCAGGGATTAAATTATATGATGTAATCTTTAATGATTTCGTGATTATTGTTCCAGAGTTTTATACGATTGCAATTGTTGCGATAACCTTAATTGTAAAAGAATATTTATATCGTAAAACAAGAATTGACGCTAAAAAAGCTAATTCTCAAGCATTGATGGCGCAAGCATGGGATCATAGATCAGATACACTGACTAGCATCGGTGCTCTAATTGGGATTTTAGGTGCGATTTTCGGCTTTGGTTTTCTTGACCCAATTGCTTCATTGTTTATTTGTTTCTTTATCTTGAGATTAGGGTTTAAAATTATTAAAACCGGAGTTTCTCAAGTAGTCGATGCTTCAGCTGATGATGAGCAAATAAATCAAATCAAAAAGATTGTTTTAGAACATAAAAATGTTTTATCAATCGATGAAATTAAGACAAGAATGTTCGGAGTAAAATACTACGTAGATCTAGAGATTTCCGTTGATAAAAATTTATCTCTTTTAGATGCTCATAATATTGCGGAAATTATCCATGATGAAGTAGAAGATAGATTATCTGATGTCATACACTGTATGATTCATGTGAATCCTGGGAAAGAAACAAAAGATTCAAATCAAGTTGAATAAACTAAACGATAGTGATATAATATTTAATTACATTAAGAAACCTTGAATGCTTAAGGAGTGAGTTATATGTTTTTATCTTTTATTACTAATTATTTAGATAATGGTCCAGGTATTTGGGAAATTATGTTAAGAATGGTCCTAACAGCAATCTTTGTTGGGATAATCGGTTTGGAAAGACAAATGCGTCATAAAATCGCGGGTGTTACTACGCATTTAATGGTTGCCTTCGGTGCTGCTGGTATAGCGATTTTACAAGATGCGCTATATTATGACGCTATAGCTACGACCAGAGCTTTTTATGAAGAGTTTGGCTACATCATTGAAATTCAAATTCAACGTCAAAGAGTCATTGCACAAGTAGTAACTGGGGTAGGTTTCTTGGGCGCCGGTACTATTCTTAAGACTAGAAACGGAATATATGGATTAACCACCGCAGCTACTTTGTGGTTGGCCGCAATGATCGGTTTAGCCTTTGGTATGGGCGCTTATATCATCGGTGCAGTGATATCAGTATTCAGCTTTATTTTCCTGACTTTATTCAGAAGAATATTAGGCAAAACATCATTAAAACACATGGAGAGTCCGGAAATTATCGGTTCGCAACCTGTAGATGAATAAGAGAGATTCTTAATTGAATCTCTTTTTATTTTATATTCAAATAATTTATCTATAAAAATTCATTCATATATTTTGCAAAAATACCGTAAATAGGTTAAACTATTTATGGTATTTCGGAGGTAAAAGAACATGACGTTAGAAATAAAAGATTTATATGTCTCGATTGAAGATAATCTAATCCTCAAAGGGTTAAATTTAACTGTCAATGGTGGCGAAACACATGCGATAATGGGACCAAACGGAACTGGCAAATCAACTTTAGCACAGATCTGTATGGGACACCCTAGCTATAAAATTGAATCAGGTGACATTCTTTTAGATGGTGAAAGTATCATCGAAAAAACAGTAGATGAAAGAAGTAGATTGGGGCTTTTCTTAGCAATGCAAAATCCAATAGAAGTTCCAGGAGTTACAAATTTCGATTTTGTTAAAGCCGCAATTCAGACGAGAATGAAGAAAGATGAACATTTGCGAATTGGTCGCTTTATCCTTAAATTCGAAAAAGCTTCTGAAGATTTGAAAATGGGAAAAGGTTTAGCGCATCGTTTTCTTAATCAAGGTTTTTCTGGCGGCGAGAAAAAACGTAATGAGATTTTACAAATGAAGATGCTTAATCCTCGTTTTGCTTTTTTAGATGAAATAGATTCAGGACTAGATGTTGATGCTTTAAAGTTAGTTGGTCAAAATGTAACAGAATTAAAATCTCCTGAACTTGGATTAATCTTAATCACTCACTATCAAAGGTTATTGGATTATATCATACCTGATTATGTTCATATCATGATCAACGGTAAAATAGTAATGACAGGAAAAGAAGAATTAATAAATAGAATCGATCAGGAAGGTTATGACTGGGTCAAGAAGGAATTAGGCATTGAAGATTTAGAAACAAAACCTTATTCTTTAGGTACTTGCCCTTCTAAACATTAATATGGAGATGTTAAACTTTTTAAAAGACAATCCTTATTTAATTGCCTTTGATAATATTGAAACAATTAATAATGCTAATATAGCAATTAAAGATAATCATTTAACTTTTAATAAAGGAAATGAGTTTTTTGTGTTTTTAGATAATTTTGATAAATTCAATTCACTTAATTTTACAATTAAAAAAGAACAAGATATTAAAATCTATTTAATTACCTATCAAAGTCGAAAAATTGAGATTGATTACAATTTTGAACTTCAAGAAAAAGCGAATCTAAAAATCTTTACAAATTTTTCATCAAGAAGAAAAACATTTCTGAATGCTAATTTAAAATTCACTTTAGCAAAAAACGCTAAACTTACTGTTTTAAGTGCTCTTACTTTTAATGGTGAAGTTAAACTTAACGAAACTGTTAATCTTAATGGACTTAACGCAACAGTTGACATTGATTTATTAAATGTTGGCGGAAAAACCAGCAAGTATTATGTTAATCAAGATGTTTTTCATAATGAAAAAGCAACCATTTCCAATATTGATAATTGGTTAATTGCGACTGATCAAGCAAAGCTTGCTTATTCGGTATCTGGAAGTATTCAAAAAGGTAAAGAATTCTCTAAATGCAGACAAAGTAATAAGGGCATTATGTTATCTGATAGTTGCGAAATTATGGTGGAACCAAAGCTTTTCATCGATGAATATAATGTCGAAGCTAGTCATGGCGCAGCTATTGGCCAAATGGACGAATTACAGCTTTATTACCTATTAAGTAGAGGTTTAACGGAAAATGATGCAAGATCATTAATTATCTCAGGTTATATCAATCCTTTTATAAGTCTGATAGACAATAAAGAGATTGCTACACAGCTGACTTCACAGATATCAAGATTGATAAGGAGAAAAGCTTATAATGAATGATAAAATCTTTAAAGATTTTCCGCAAATCAAATCAGATTATATTTATTTTGATACCGCTGCGACTTCTTTGAAACCGCAATCAGTAATTGATGCAGTCAATATGTATAATCAAGAACTAAGTGCCAATATTCATAGAGGAATGTATGACAATAGCGTTAGGACAACTAGCCTTTATGAAGAGGCTAGAGAAATAGTCGCTAAATTTATTAATGCCGGCGTTGATGAAGTAGTCTTCACAAGAGGTACAACTTCGAGTTTGAATTTAGTTGCTTTTAGTTATGGTTTGAACCATCTCGATGAAAATTCGGAAATTATCATATCCGAACAAGAACATCATTCACAATTTTTGCCTTGGCAAGAAGTTGCGAAAAAAACTTCTGCTAAACTAAAATTTATTGAACTTGACAAGTCTGGAAAAATTACCGTAGAAGCTTTTAAAAAAGTTTTAAATAAAAACACTAAAGTGGTCGCTATCAATTATGTTTCCAATGTCTTAGGTTATATCAATCCTATTAAAGAAATCACAAGACTTGCTCATGAAATAGGAGCGATTGTCGTTTTGGACGCTGCGCAAGCAATACAACATATTACAATAGACGTTTTAGATTTAGATGTTGATTTTTTAGCTTTTTCAGGACATAAAATGTTAGGACCTACTGGTGTAGGAATACTTTACGGTAAAGAGCTTTATTTAGAGAATTTAGAGCCTTTTGAATTTGGTGGAGATATGAATGAAGATGTTGAAAAAACTCTTTCAACTTGGAAATCTTATCCACAAAAATTTGAAGCAGGTACGATGCCGATTGCTGGAGTTCTTGGTTTAGCTGAAGCGGTGAAGTATTTAGAAAATCTTGGGTTAAAAAATATTGAAAACTATACAAAGAAATTATATGATTACTTTTTCAAAGAATTATCAAAGATAAAAGGAATTAAAATTTACAACCCTAATTCCGATACAGGAATCATTACTTTTAATTTAGATAACGTTCCGGCTCATGACGCTATTAGTTATTATGCTGAAAAGAATATTGCTTTAAGAAGCGGACAACATTGTGCGAAACTTATCCATGATTATTTAGGGATTCATTCATCATTAAGAGTCTCCGTCTATTTTTACAATCGAATAGAAGAAGTTAACAAATTTTTAGAAGTTACAAAAGAAGCGATTGATTATTTCCAAAAAATTGGTTTTTAAAGGAGGATTGTTATGAGTAATTTAGATAATTTATATCGTGAAATAATAATGGAACATTATAAGAATCCTCGTAATAAAGGATTATTGGCAGATGATAGATATAAAACAATAAGAATTAAGAACCCATCTTGTGGTGATGATATAACTATTCAAACATTAGTTGAAGAAGGAATTGTAAAAGATGTACGTCAAATCGCAACAGGTTGTTCGATTTCGGTAGCCTCAGCTTCAGTTTTAAGTGAAATCATGATTGGCAAGCCGTTAAAAGAAGCCCTTGACTTGGCAGAGAATTTTTTAAATATGGTTTCTAATAAAGCTTTTGATGAATCATTGGATTTAGAAGAAGCTGAAGTTTTTAACGGTGTTAAACAATTTCCAGCAAGAATTAAATGCGCTTCAATTGCATGGGTAGCTTTTAAAGATACCCTGAAGAAGGAGTGATTTTGTTATGGCGAAAAAAGAAGAAATGAATTTTAATTCTGAATATAAATATGGTTTTAAAACTGATAGTAAATCAGTTAAAGAAACCAAAAGAGGTTTATCAGAAGCAGTCGTAAGAGAAATATCAGAGATAAAACAAGAACCAGAATGGATGCTTAAAACAAGGCTTGATGCTTTAAAGACTTTCTATGAAATGGAAAATCCTAGTTGGGGACCAGATCTTTCTGATATTGATTTTAATGATATAATTTATTATATTAAACCATCAGATCGAGTCGAAAGAGACTGGGAAAATGTTCCCCAAGAAATAAAAGATACTTTTGCTAAATTAGGAATTCCTGAGGCTGAACAAAAATATTTATCTGGAGTGACAACACAATTTGAATCAGAAGCGGTTTATCACAGTACAATTCAAGAGCTGAACGATCAAGGTGTGATTTTCTTAGATACTGATTCAGCTTTAAAAGAACATCCAGACATTTTTAAGAAATTCTTTACTAAAGCAGTTAGTTATAAAGATAATAAATATGCCGCACTTAACACTGCAGTTTGGTCCGGAGGTTCTTTCATCTATGTTCCTAAGGGAGTAAAGATTGATAAACCTTTACAATCATATTTCAGAATCAATTCGGAAAGAATGGGCCAGTTTGAAAGAACATTGATTATCGTTGATGATGAAGCTACCTTAAATTATGTCGAAGGATGTACGGCACCGATTTATTCTAATAATTCCCTTCACGCTGCCGTTGTTGAAATATATGTCAGTGAAAAGGCTAAATGCAGGTATTCTACTATTCAAAACTGGTCTACTAATATTATCAATTTAGTAACAAAAAGAGCAGTTATTGAAAGCCATGGCCATATGGAATGGATTGACGGCAATATCGGCTCTGGACTAAATATGAAATATCCTAGTTGTATTCTAAAAGGTGATTACGCCAAAGGCACAACCATAACTATCGCTTTCGCCGGTAAAAATCAATACCAAGATACCGGCGCAAAAATGATTCATATTGGTAAATATACAACTTCAAAAATCGTTTCTAAATCAATTGCGACCAAAGGCGGAAAAGTAAATTATCGAGGCATTGTTTCCCAAGGTAAAAATGCTTTTGGAGCTAAGTCAAAAATTGAATGCGATACAATTTTAGTTGATCGTGAGTCTGCTTCAGACACAATTCCAACTAATATCGTTAAAAATTTTAGAGGTCAAATTGAACATGAAGCGACTGTTTCAAAGGTTAGCGATGATGAGTTGTTTTATTTAATGAGTCGCGGTCTAACAGAAGATGAAGCTAAAGAAATGATTATCATGGGATTCATCGAACCATTCGCAAGAGAATTGCCTATGGAATATGCAGTTGAACTTAATCAACTGATAAAACTCGAGATGGCTGGATCAATTGGCTAAACTTTAAACTCCCATAATTGGGAGTTTTTTTCTTGAATTGTATTTTATTTATTAAATATTTGTGATAAAATGTATCAAAGGTGGTGTTATGGAATGAAACTGATAATGGCCATTGTCTCTAACGAAGACGCAAGTAAAGTAATTAAAAAGCTAATCAAATCAAACTTTTTTGTTACAAAGTTAGCTACTACTGGTGGCTTTTTGATGAGCGGAAACACAACAGTTATCGTCGGTGTTCAAGATGATTTATTGGATAAATGTATTAGTGTAATCTCCGAAACATCAAAAAGCAGAACTAAATTAGTTCCAAACGCAATTTCAAGTGAATTTGGCATCTTTTCATCAATGCCAGTAGAAGTCCAGATAGGGGGCGCTACAATTTTTGTGATGGATGTTGAGCAGTTCATAAAAGCATAAAACAAAAGAACTGAACCCTCAGTTCTTTTTGATTTTTAAAAAAGGAAGAATTATATGGAAAGAAGAATTTTATATTTATATATAAATGACAGCGATTATGAAGATATAATCACCTTTTTAAAAATGTATGATAAAGTCTTCTTCAAAAATATTGAAAATAATGTTTTAATAGCTCAAGTTGATATTGATTTTACAATGAGTGATTTCTATAAATTAAGAGAATTTATTTTAGAAGATTTATTAATCGATTTTGTCGGTCTTTATGTTCCTCAAGGATTTTCGATGGATTTGAATGATTTAAAATTAGGGTTCGATAAAATTAATTCCGGAACTTATGATATTTCAAATTTCATCACTGAAGTTTGTTTAGAAAAAGAGAAAGTTTTACAGAAAAAACTGAAAAGTTATTATTATAATTTAGTAGGTATTGATAACATCAATACAGTTATTAGTTTCATCGAGAATAATTTCAATGCTTCGTTGACTTCAAAAAAACTTTTCTTGCACCGTAATACCTTGAATTATCGCTTAGAGAATTTTACTTTAAAGACAGAAATGGACATCAAAAAGTTTCAAACAGGACTTGCAATTTATTTATTATTTAAGAGATAATTGTGCATTTTGCATATATCATTATCTCTTTTTTTTTATTATAATAAGCAATAGATAATTTTAAATTTGGAGGATAGATATGTCTACACTAAGTTTTCAAGGAATTAATAAAATTTATGATAATGGCGTTCAAGCAGTATTTGACTTTGACCTAAAAGTTAAAGACAAAGAGTTTATTGTATTCGTAGGACCGTCTGGTTGTGGTAAATCTACAACTTTAAGAATGGTTGCCGGATTAGAAGAAATTTCTTCTGGTGAACTTTATATTGATGATCGTTTAGTTAACGATATCGCACCAAAAGACCGCGATATCGCAATGGTTTTCCAATCATATGCACTTTACCCACATATGTCAGTTTATGATAATATGGCTTTCGGTTTGAAACTAAGAAAAACACCTAAGGTTGAAATTGTAAAGAAGGTTAATAGAGCTGCAGAAATTCTTGGTTTAACCAGTTATTTAGAACGGAAACCAAAAGCACTATCTGGGGGGCAAAGACAAAGAGTTGCCTTAGGTAGAGCAATTGTCCGTGATGCAAAAGTATTCTTGATGGATGAACCTTTATCAAATCTAGATGCTAAATTAAGAGTAGCGATGAGAGCGGAATTAATTAAGTTGCATAAAAGGCTAGAAACAACAACAATTTATGTTACCCATGACCAAATCGAAGCGATGACCATGGCTACTAGAATTGTTGTTATGAAAGATGGCCGTATTCAACAAATTGGTGCTCCAAAAGAAATCTATGACAACCCGAACAATATGTTTGTTGGAGGGTTCATCGGTACACCAGCTATGAACTTCTTGCCTGGTAAAGTTGATGAAAAGGGAATATTCTCTTGTGAAGGTTTCAAAGTTAAAGTTGATGATAAACACTTGAAACTTTTAAAAGAACAAAATTATCTTGGCAAAGAAATAGTTCTTGGCTTCAGACCTGAAGATGTTCATGATCAACACGAAATGTTAGAAAAATACGCTGATGCTAAAGTTAAACTAACAGTTGACGTATCAGAATTATTGGGTGCAGAAACTAATATCCATATTTCTATCGGTAACAATAATATAATTGCAAAAGTAAGTGCTAGATCAGACTTGACTATTGGTTCTAAAGTAGAACTAGCAATCAATATGGAAAAATCTCATTTCTTTGATCCAGAAACTGAATTAAGAATAGTAAAATAATTGATAAAACAAATAAGATATTAAGATAAATACCACTAAAATTTAGTGGTATTTTTCAACACCAAAATCATCATATTTATGATATAGTGAGATTGGGTGTGACAAATGCTAGACTATATCATAAAAAAAGAAGACAACAAGCTTTATATTGCTCAAGATAATTTTTATCTGATAAAGGATGAAACGATAAGTAAGTTTCTAAACAAAATTCTATTAAATAGATTGAACAATCTTTCTGCACTAGAAAAAACATCAAAGAAATTGTTTGGTTTTAAAAGTAAAATACCATTATTTATCGACCAAGATACCTTGTTATTATCAATAATCAGTCATAGAATGGAAAAAAGTTTGTATATTAACTATTTTTCGATTGCAAAATATGAAAAGACCTCAGAGGGAATTATCATCCATTTTCATTCTCATCACTGTTATAGATGCAGTTCTTCCTATGCGTTTATTTCACAGATAAAAAAGGCGCAGAAAATGATTGAAATCATGAGAAATTTAAGTTTTCATTTAAAATGATTATTTAATTAAGTATAGAAAAGTTGGTTAATTTTTAGTATAATAGTTACCGTAAGAAAAGTTTTAAATTAGGAGGAGTTTTATGAAAAAGAAAACACTTGAAGATTTAGCGGTTACTGGGAAAAAAGTCTTAGTTAGAGTAGACTTCAATGTTCCGGTATCTGACGGAAAAATTACCGATGATAACCGGATAGTACAAGCATTACCAACAATCCAATATCTAATTGATGAAGATGCAAAGATTATTCTTTTCTCTCATCTAGGCAGAGTTAAGACAGAAGAAGATTTAAAGAAGAATTCACTTAAAGTCGTAGCGGATAGATTACAAGAGTTAATTAATAGACCGGTTAATTTCATTCCTCAAACAAGAGGAAAAGCTTTAGAAGCAGCGATTAATGCTATGAAAAATGGCGAAATCGTCATGGTAGAAAATACTAGATTTGAAGATTTAGATGGAAAGAAAGAATCAAAGAACGATCCTGAATTAGGTGCTTATTGGGCAAGCTTAGGTGATGTTTTTGTCAATGATGCTTTCGGTACAGCCCATAGAGCCCATGCATCCAATGTTGGGATTGCGAGCCTTAAAGAAGCCGCTGCTGGCTTTTTAATGGAAAAGGAACTACATTATATCGGTGAAACCGTTGAAAACCCTGAAAGACCTTTTGTGGCTATTTTGGGAGGGGCTAAAGTCAGCGACAAGATTGGTGTTATTGAAAATTTACTTAAACAAGCAGATAAGGTTCTAATTGGTGGTGGTATGGCTTATACCTTCATGAAATCATTAGGATATAACATAGGAACTTCAATCGTAGAAGAAGATAAGTTAGAATTAGCTAAATCTTTATTAGCTAAAGCGAATGGTAAATTAATCTTACCAGTTGATTTAGTGGTCACAAAAGAATTTAGTGCGGACGCTGCTTATAGAACGACGACTTATAAAGATATTCAAGATAATGAAATGGGTCTTGATATTGGACCTAAAACGATAAAATTATTTAAAAAAGAGCTTAAAGGTGCCAAGACTGTAATTTGGAATGGACCTGTAGGAGTCTTCGAATTTGAGGCGTTTGCTAAAGGAACAAAAGCGATTTGTGAAATTTTAGCCAACCTTAAAAATGCTAGAACGATTATTGGTGGCGGTGATTCTGCGGCTGCAGCTATTCAATTAGGATACGCTGACAATTTCACTCATATTTCAACGGGTGGAGGGGCTTCTTTAGAATTTTTAGAAGGCAAAGAACTACCTGGTGTAACTTCACTTGACGACGCTTTAGAATGTGATTGTGGTGATGACTGTGATTGTCACTAAACCGAAAAGAAAGTTTGATAATATGAGAAAACCTATTATTGCTGGCAACTGGAAAATGTTTAAAACTAGGGATGAAGCATTATTTTTCATTCTCCAAGTTTCAGAACAGATGCCAAATATCAAAGATGTAGAAACTGTTGTTTTTGCTCAA
>DDWA01000047.1:0-175 GCA_002345425.1 Caryophanales bacterium UBA2298
AAATAAGTTAATAAAACCCTTAATCGTATAGATCAAGGGTTTTTTTATATTTTATTTCAAAAATTTCTCATATTGATACTCAATATATAATGATGATGTTATAATAAATTTAACAAATGACTTAAAAATTTGAATTTTTGTTAAACAATACTCAACTGAGGAGACTTTTTATGGA
>DDWA01000047.1:242-27261 GCA_002345425.1 Caryophanales bacterium UBA2298
TTTTTCACGATAATAATGTTGCTGATAGATATCGGCCACGAATATTTTAATATGAAACCTGGAGTATTGAATAATATTTTATTAAATATTTTCTCAGTATTAATTTATGCATTACCTTCAGTTATAGCAGTGATTTGGTTTTCTTATACTCATCTTTTGCTTTATCGTCAAGCACCAAAAAATAATATCTATTATAAATTATTTTTACTGCCGATGGTTGTTAATATAATAATCTCGTTTATCAGCGTCTTTTGGCCATTGTACTTTAGCGTTGATGCAAATAACCTTTACACAAGAGGAAACATCTATCTACTCTCTATAATCTTACAGTATTTTTACCTAATGGTCCCAATTTTTATGGTTATGGCTAATCGAAATAAAATGAATAATTATAAATTTTTTCCAATGGTGTTTTTTACGATTCCTCCAATGATTGGCGGTCTAATTCAGGCATTTCATTATGGCGTTTTATTGATATGGCCAATGTTAGCTTTTTCTGTTTTCGTCGGTTACATTTTTATCCAATCTAAATTAATCGCTACTGATTATTTGACTGGTTTAATGAATAAAGGCGCTTTTGAGAATCATATTGAAAATGTTAAAATGGAAAATAAGAAGAATCAAGTTTTATCAGTTACTGTTTTTGACCTCGATGGCTTAAAACAATTCAATGATAATTTTGGACATTTAACCGGAGACAAAGTATTAAGTATTTTTTCTGAAGTTCTAGTCAAAAGTTTTGGTCGCAATGATTTTTTGGCAAGATTTGGCGGAGATGAATTTGTAATCTTGAAATATATTCATTTTGAGGATGATTTATTGAAGTGCCTTGAAACTTTAGAAAATAGAATTAACCAAATTAATTTAGACAAGAGCCTTCCAATGGAAATAAGGTATAGTTACGGCTCAAAAATTTATTATTCTGAATCTAATCAATCGATCAAAAGTATTATCGAAGCAGCCGATAAAACAATGTATGAATATAAAATATTAAAGAGTAAAGAAAATTAATTTAATGACTAATTTACATCAAAAGGAGAAATTACTTAATGACTAAAAGTTATAATTATTTACCAGAGAATTATGTTGAAGATTTTCAGATTGATTTACTTAAAGATAAGAAAAAATTATTAATGATTAATGTCTTAAGCCTAGTACTTTTAATACCAGTGGTATTGGCTTATTACTTAATAATTACTTTCACTGACAAAACTTTGGAAATCACAGTAGAAAATTCACCTACTTGGAAATTAATGATTTCAATTGTTTCAATGCTAGTTTATATCGTTGTTCACGAACTGATTCATGCCATCTTTTTTAAACTGGGCACTAAAGAAAAAGTTAAATTTGGTTTTCATGGAATAATGGCATCAGCTTCTGTTCCTGGTGTATATTTTTATAAAAAACCTTATTTATTAGCTGGATTAGCTCCAGCTGCTATAATGTCAGTCGTTTTTATCATACCGATGTTTTTCTTGAATGATTATGATCTATTTTTATTATTTTTATTGTTTGCTGTCCATTTTAGTGGCTGTGTTGGTGATTTCTACATTGCCATCAAACTATTGAAATACCCGAGTGATACTCTAGTTGAGGACACAGGAACGGGAATGAAATTTTTTGTAAAGAAATAGCACTTCAAATCTGAAGTGTTTTTTTTACTTTATTGTTACTTTATTTCTACCAGAATGTTTTGAAACATACATGTTTTT
Source organism: Caryophanales bacterium UBA2298 (assembly GCA_002345425.1). GTDB lineage: Bacteria > Bacillota_I > Bacilli_A > Izemoplasmatales > Hujiaoplasmataceae > UBA2289. The sequence continues at coordinate 1,955 of DDWA01000047.1, forward strand.
ATCAGCTTTTTCAATCAGTATTTTTAAACTGTCTTTTCTATTAAAAATTGTTCCACCAATTGATATTGTCACGCTGACATTAAGATTATTATTTTTATAACTAGAGTTTTCTACCAAATGTCTGATTCTTTCGGCAATTTCCTTGAGAACATCTTCATTATCGGTTTTAACGATAGCGACAAATTCTTCCCCACCCCATCTTCCGATGATATCCTCAGGACGAAGATTAAGTCTAATGGTGTTAGCAATAATCTGTAAAACGCCATCACCTGTATTATGACCATAAGTATCATTAATATTTTTGAAATGATCAATATCTATGAATAAAATTCCAAAAATACTATTGAATTCTCTAGATTCTTTGATACTTTTATTAAGTTGAAATTCTAAGAATTTACGGTTGTATATACCGGTCAATTCATCAATTCGTATAATCTTCTTAAGTTCTAAATTCTCTTCATATTGACTTTTTCTAAAACTATTGTCAGTAAAAACTTCGACGGCAGCTATGATATTTTTATCATTATCATAAAGCGGAAATGTTTTAACGGATACAGGAACACGGTAACCTGATTTATGTTCTAAAAAAACATCATTTTCATTTGTATTCCCAGTCGTCAAAGTATTCTGTAATGGACAACCGTCAAAACACAATCTGTTTCCAGACTTATCGACATGTTTTAAAATGTTTTGATAACAATGATTGTTAATTACTTCGCTGGACTTATATCCGGTTATAATCTCACTTCCAGTATTCCAAAAAACAATTTTTCTATTGCTATCAACGATGTAAACACCTTCATAAAGATTGCTCATAAATTCATTTGTATCATATTTATACATATCGTTTCCTCAAAGTAATAATTTTTTCTATGATAAATATTATATCTTAAAGATTAAAAAATAGGTACATGAATTTTTTGGCGTTGTGTTTTTTAAAATAATTTAGTGATATAATGAAACTGAAGGTGAAAGTCATGGATAAAACCAACTTCGACCAAAAAAGACTCGAAATGATAGTCTATCAAATTAAAAATAGAGACATTAGTAACAAAAACTTGATAAACGCCTTTCTAGAAGTTAAAAGGCATCTTTTTGTCGAAGAAGAATTAATGAGATATGCTTATGAAGACTACCCTTTAGACATTGGTTACAATCAGACTATTTCACAACCATATATAATCGCATTAATGATTGACAGTTTAGACATTACAAAGTCTGATAAAGTTCTAGAAATCGGTACAGGATCCGGATATCAAACTGCAATTTTATCTTTATTAGCTAAAGAAGTATACACAATTGATATTAATGATAATTTACTAACACTCGCAAAAAACAGACTGAATAATTTGGAATATCAAAACATTCATTTTAAACAAGGAAACGGCTATTTTGGATGGATTGAAGAACAACCATTTGATAAAATTATCGTTTCCTGTGCAGCAGAAAAATTACCACTTGAACTAATAAAGCAATTAAAGAACAATGGCAAAATGGTAATCCCTATAAACTCATATCTATGGCAAGAGTTAATTTTAATTAAAAAACTCAATGATAAAATTCACAAGAAGTCTTTAGGAGCTGTACGCTTTGTTCCAATGATTAATAAGTAAATTTCATTTTAGAAACTAAGTTTTTTAGTTTCTTTTTTATTATTATTGACAATTATTAGAGAAAATAATATAATAATGACACAATGTCATCCGGAGGTGATTTTTTCTATGCCGAAGTCAACATTTTTTAATATTATTGAAGGAAAAAGAAATCAACTTATTCAAGTAGGAGTCGAACTATTTTCCAAACATGACTTTGAAAATATCGATGTCAAAATGATTGTTGATTATGCACAAATTCCTAGAGGTTCTTTTTATGCATATTTTACAGACATAGAAGATTACTATTCTTATATAATTGAACAATTGCAAACTCAAAGAATAAAAGAAATAGCTTTACTAGCTAAAGATTTTGAAAAAGATTTTTTTGAGTTTCTCAAATTTATGTATGAGTATGACATCAAAAAAATTCAAGAAAAGTCAAGACGCCTATTATTGCATCATTATTTCCGCTATATTCAAACCAAGAAAAAAGGTTCGTTATCAGGAACCATCTATCATTTGGAAAAGCATAATAATGTGATGAGCATTTTATTATCGCTTCCAATCATATGTGACTCGGGAGAAGAACTAACAAAAGAAGAGAAGATTTTTATAGCTGATTTAAGTATGACTATATATCTAGCAACATATAATAAAGCTGTTCAAGAAGATTTAGATTTAAACGGTCATTTAAATCTATTCAAAAAAAGAATAAAAATTATTGAAAGAGGTACTAAATCATGTTAATTATTGTCCCAATTATCGCTATTATATTAGTTTTTGGATTATCATATCTTTTTAGCGATTGGATTAAGAAACATCACTTATATCTTTACTTAGGAGCGATTCTTTTAGGTATTCTAGCAATCATTCTTAAAGATAAGACTTTTACTCAACCTTTCAATAAAGGTTTCTTAGGATTAGCATTCTTCTATGTAGTTATGATAATAGGTGTTTTAAACAAAGACTCCAAACTATTTAAAAGATTGTTTAAAGTAAGACCGGAATTATCAATCACGGGTTTTATTTTATTAACGCCACACGCAATATTTTACCTTTTAGATAAATTTTTAGGAACATACTCTGAAAATATTAATATTGTTTTAGGATTATTAACTTACCTTATCATGGTTCCTTTATTTATTACTTCTTTTAAAGTTATTGAAAACAAAAAACAATTTTTTAAATGGAAGAAATTACAAAGGTTTGCTTATATCATTTATCTATTGATCTTCATCCACTTAATTGTTGTTGTAGATTCAACATCACCAAACTTCTATGTTTATTTAATCATGTTTATCCCATATTTCATTTATAAACCAATCCATTTCTTTTTGCATGAAAAACCCGCTTATCAAAAAATGAAATCAAAGGAAAATAATCAGTGACAAAACGAAAATTGGTAAGACACATCTTTAAAACATTAGATGTGTCTTTTTGTTTTTAAAATATATCAAACAATTCAAGCGTTTTCTTTGACATTGTTTATTTTTTGAAGGTAAAGTGTTACAATATTCATCAAATAACTTTAAAATTCAGGAGTATAATTATGCTACTAGGGATAATCGCAATTCTATATTTTGTTTTGGCAATTTGGAGCATATGGTTTAGTAAGAAAAAATCTAAAACTGTAGCCGCAAGAATTATTTATACGTTCTTGGTTTTTATATTTATTATCTTGCTGAGCAGTTTTACTTTTTGGCCTAAAACTTCATTGTACGTTAAATCCTTTCCTTTAAATTTAGACCGCGAATATGTCGAGACAATTGAACTTGAGGAATATGTAATAGTTGTATATACTGCCGATAGTGGTGAAAGTTATGGTTTTGAAACTTTCTATAAATACATAGGTGGCTACATCGAGTCAACTCAACCTAGAGTAAGTTTTCACTCCTTTAAGGGCCCTATAAACGATCAATACTTTGGGTTTTCTTATGTAATAATCGACGATGTTGTTTATGCTTTGCTATTTAATGATGATTTAGTAAATTATCAATCTCTGATAATCGAAGATCAAATCATCGATTTGAATTTAGATTTATCTCAAAAATATACTTTAGTACCATTGGAAAATCGTATTTTTGAAATTAAAACCGTTACCCTTGATAATATTGAATATAATGTGATGGAAATCGAGTAAAAACAGAAACTTTTTACTTGATTTTTTTTCATAATAATATATAATATTAGAGGTTATGAATTACTCAAATAAGAAAAACTTGACACACCTAGTGTAGTGGTGTATAATAATTACGCTTTAATTATTAATTATTAGTAGGTTGCGTGAGCAGCCTTATAAAAATGAGACAAGCGCACCTCCCGGGTGTGTGGGTATGAAAGGAGGAATGTACATGCCAACTATTAACCAGTTAATCAAAAAAGGACGCCAAGATAAAACAAGAAAATCTAAGTCTCCACAGTTGAACATAGGCTTCAACAGCTTACAAAAAAGATACACTGATGTTAGCTCTCCACAAAAACGTGGTGTATGTGTCAGAGTTGCGACTATGACTCCAAAAAAACCTAACTCAGCTTTAAGAAAGTATGCTCGTGTTCGCTTATCAAACGGTGGTGAAGTTAACGCATATATCCCTGGAATCGGACACTCTTTGCAGGAACATAGCGTTGTATTAATTCGTGGTGGACGTGTTAAAGACTTGCCTGGTGTTCGTTATCATATTATTAGAGGAACACTAGATACAACAGCTGTTGACAAAAGAATGCAAAGTCGTTCGAAGTACGGAGCTAAGAGACCTAAAAAGTAATTTAAAAAAGAAAAAATAAAAGTTTGAAGAATTTTGAAAGGAGGAATTACTTATGCCTCGTAAGGGTAAAATCGTAAAAAGAGATGTCTTACCGGATCCAATTTATAATTCAAAATTAGTTACTAAACTAATCAATAATATTATGTTAGACGGAAAAAAGAATCTTGCGCAAAATATATTATATAATGCATTCGCGAACATTAAAGAAATCACTGGTAAAGAACCAATTGAAGTATTTAATGAAGCGTTAAACAACATCATGCCGGTTCTAGAAGTTAGAAGTCGTCGTATTGGCGGACAGAACTACCAAGTTCCAAGTGAAGTTAGATCAGATAGAAGAACTACATTGGGACTAAGATGGTTAGTACAATATTCTCGTTCTCGTAATGAGAAAACAATGGAAGAAAGATTAGCAAAAGAAATTGTAGATGCAAGTAATAACATAGGAGCATCAGTTAAAAAGAAAGAAGATATGCATAGAATGGCAGAAGCTAATAAAGCTTTCGCACATTATAGATTTTAATTAAAGGAAGGGAAACAAGTTATGGCACGTGAATATAGTTTAGATAAAACACGTAATATCGGTATCATGGCACATATCGATGCTGGTAAAACCACGACTACGGAAAGAGTTTTATTCCATACCGGGAGAATCCATAAAATGGGAGAAACCCATGATGGCGCTAGCCAAATGGACTGGATGGAACAAGAACAAGAACGTGGAATTACCATTACCGCTGCGGCAACTACTGCTTTCTGGAAAAATCACAGAGTTAATATTATTGATACCCCAGGACATGTGGACTTTACTGTGGAAGTGTCAAGATCGTTGCGTGTATTAGATGGTGCTGTAACGGTATTGGATGCCCAAGCTGGAGTTGAACCACAAACAGAAACGGTTTGGCGTCAAGCAAATGAATATAAGGTTCCAAGATTGGTATTTGCTAATAAAATGGATAAGATAGGTGCTGATTTTGCAGCTGCTATTGATTCCATCCATAGTCGTTTAGGGGAAAAGGCTGAAGCGATTCAATGGCCAATCGGAGCTGAAGATGATTTTACAGGAATTATTGATTTAATAGAAATGAAGGCTTACCATTTCGATGGCGGTCCAGAAGAAAATTACGAAGAAATTGATTTTCCTAATCATTTACTTAAAGAAACAACCAAAAGAAGAAACAAACTGATTGAAGTTCTTTGTGACTTTGATGAAGAATTAATGTTAACCTTCTTAGAAGGTGAAGAAGTAACAGTAGAAATGTTAAAGAAAGCAATCAGAAAAGCAACTTTAACAGTTAAATTCTTCCCTGTTATGTGCGGTTCCGCTTTTAAGAATAAAGGAATAAAGTTTGTTTTAAATGCTGTTATAGATTATTTACCATCACCGATTGAAGTTGCACAAATTCATGGTGTTAATCACCGCGATGAAGATGTTACAATCTTCCATGATGATAATAAAGAATTCGTAGCTTTGGCATTTAAAGTTATGACAGACCCATTTGTGGGTAGAGTTACATTCTTTAGAGTTTATTCAGGAGTTGCTAAGAAGGGTTCATATATTATGAATACTTCCAAAGGCAAAAAAGAAAGATTAGGAAGAATTTTACAAATGCATGCCAATTCAAGAACTGAGATTGACGAAGTCTACTCAGGTGATATTGCTGCAGCTGTTGGATTCAAAGATACAATTACTGGTGATACATTAACTTCTGAGAAAATTGATATCATTCTAGAATCAATGAAATTCCCTGAACCAGTTATCTCAGTTGCTATTGAACCAAAAACGAAAAAAGATCAAGAAAAAATGGGAGTCGCTTTACAAAAATTAAGTGAAGAAGACCCAACATTTAGAACTTATACTGATCAAGAAACTTCTCAAACAATTATTTCTGGTATGGGTGAATTACACCTTGAAATTATTGTTGATAGAATGAAAAGAGAATTTAAAGTCGAAGCCACTGTTGGTAACCCTCAAGTTTCTTACCGTGAAACAATTACTAAAGAAGCTAACTGCGAAGGTAAATTTGTTCGTCAGTCTGGTGGTAGAGGACAATATGGTCACGTTTGGATTAAATTTGAACCAAACCCTGGTAAAGGTTATCAGTTCGTCGATAAAATTGTAGGTGGTACAGTTCCAAGAGAATATATCAACGTTATCGACAAAGGTATTCAAGAATCACTACCTGGTGGAGTTATTGCTGGATATCCATTATTAGATTTAAAAGCTACGCTTTTTGATGGATCATACCATGAAGTTGACTCTAGTGAAATGGCATTTAAGATAGCTGCTTCCTTGGCTTTAAAACAAGCTAAAGAAAAATGTTCGCCAACTTTACTTGAACCAATTATGAGCGTTGATGTTGTTACACCTGAGGATTACATTGGTAATGTTATTGGTGATTTAACATCAAGACGTGGTAGAATTGAAGGTCAAGAAAAACAAGGTAATGCACAAAAAGTATCAGCTAAAGTTCCATTATCAGAAATGTTTGGTTATGCTACATCACTTAGATCAAATTCTCAAGGTAGAGCAAACCACACAATGCAATTTTCACATTATGAAAAATGTCCGAAATCAATTGCTGAAGAAATTATTACTAAACGCAACAATTAATTAGATAAAGATTTTAATTATTGCAATATTTACTAGATTGTTATAAAATAATATCGATAAACATATGCTAAAAAGCGAAATATAATATAAAAAAGGAGAAATATAAAATGGCTAAAGCTAAATTTGAACGTACTAAACCACATGTTAATATTGGTACTATCGGTCACGTTGACCATGGTAAAACTACATTAACTGCTGCTATTACTGCTGTACTAGCAAGAAAAGGCCTATCTGAAGTTAGAGATTACGCTTCAATCGACTCAGCTCCAGAAGAAAAGGCAAGAGGTATTACTATTAATACTGCTCACATTGAATACTCTACTGAAAACCGTCACTATGCACACGTTGACTGCCCAGGGCATGCCGACTATGTAAAAAATATGATTACAGGTGCTGCGCAAATGGACGGAGCTATCCTAGTTGTTTCTGCAGCTGATGGCGCTATGCCTCAAACTAGAGAACATATCTTACTTTCTCGTCAAGTTGGGGTTCCAAAAATCGTTGTTTTCTTAAACAAAGCTGACATGGTAGATGATGATGAATTACTAGAATTAGTAGATATGGAAATCCGTGAATTATTAGATGAATATGGATTTCCTGGAGACGAAACTCCAATTATCGTTGGTTCTGCATTAAAAGCATTACAAGGCGATCCTGAACAAGAAGAAAAAATCTTAGAATTAATGCAAGCAGTTGACGATTATATTCCACTACCTGAAAGACCAGTTGACAAACCATTCATGATGCCTGTTGAAGACGTGTTCACAATTACTGGACGTGGAACAGTTGTTACTGGTAGAGTTGACCGTGGTCAAATCAAAGTCAATGAAAAAATTGAAATCATTGGTATTAGAGAAACTAAAGAAGCAGTTGTTACTGGTGTTGAAATGTTCCGTAAATTATTAGACTACGCTCAAGCAGGAGATAACGTAGGTTTATTATTACGCGGTATTGCAAGAGAACAAGTACAACGTGGACAAGTTATCGCTAAACCAAAAAGTGTTACACCACATACAAAATTTACTGCACAAGTATACGTATTGAGCCACGAAGAAGGTGGACGTCATACTCCATTCTTCTCAAATTATCGTCCTCAATTCTATTTCCGTACAACAGATATCACAGGCGTTATCCAATTACCTAAGGGTGTTGAAATGGTTATGCCTGGAGATAACATTGAAATGGAAGTTGAATTAATTCACCCTATCGCTCTTGAACAAGGAACTAAGTTCTCAATTCGTGAAGGTGGACATACTGTAGGCGCTGGTTCAGTTGTTACTATCTTAGAATAATTCCTACTTTTAAACTTTAAAAGCATCCCTTTGGATGCTTTTTTGTTTTTAAAATCATAAATTTTCTCATAGAAAGCGTTATCACTACAAAAAAATAAAATTATATATTGTGTGAATTAATATCATGTGGTAACATACTTGCAAAATTAATTTTCATGAGGTAAAAAATATGTTTCTACAACTTAGCGGTTATTATCATCATATGTGGCAAAATCAAGGTTTGAATATTAGTTGTTAAAGACTAATAGACAAGCTTGTTTATCCATATATGCTTGTCTATAATCGCTGAAGAAAGAAATCAATTTGAGTGTTGGCGCTGTAGATTAAGCTACAGCGCTATTTTTTTATCTACAAGAAAATAAAAAAGGAGAGAAAAGAAATGAAATTACCGTCAAAGAAGTTTGGAGTATTTACAGCCATCGCCATGGTTGTAGGAATTGTTATTGGTAGTGGAGTATTTAAAAGTGCGGGAGATGTATTGTCAAAAGCTGGAGGAAGTTTACCAACAGCAATCATTGCTTGGTTAATTGGTGGAGCAATCGTAATTTTCTCTACCTTAGCTTTCAGCATCGTTGCTTTAAAGCAAGCAAATAAATCGGGTATTATTGATTTTGTTGAAGGTGTCGTCGGTGAAAAAGCAGCTTATTTAGTTGGTTGGTTCATCAACTTTGTCTATTTTCCAATTCTTGTTGGTGTACTTTCTTGGCTAGCTGGAAGTATTACCAATACATTAGTAGGTTTTGAAAGAGACTTAACTTGGGGTTTTGCTGCGCTTTACTTTGTTGGTTCATATGTATTAAATATCTTTGGACCAGTTATAGCAGGGAGATGGCAAGTTAGTGCTACTGGGATTAAGTTGATTCCTTTAGTATTAATAGCTATCGTTGGTTTAATAGTTGGTTTATTTAATGGCAATACTATTGAATCATTTACAGTACCAGCAACAGTAGCTAGTTCAGCTGGAACTGGTTTAGCAGCTGCAGTTGCGGTTACCGCTTTTGCTTATGATGGATGGATTACTGCTTTAGCTATAACTCAAGAATTAAAAGATCCAAAAAGGAATTTATCGAGAGCCTTAATCGGTGGAGCATTAATAGTTGTTTTCAGTTATGTTTTATTTTTCATAGGACTTTCAGGTGTCATTACTAATAATGAAGCTATCAGTTTAGCTGGATCACTCGATACCTCAGTTCTAGCAGCGAGTCGATTGTTTGGCAGTTTCTTTGGTTCAGTAGTTTCTGTCTTAATTCTAATTTCTGTTCTTGGAACTTTAAATGGATTAACTTTAGGTTCAGTAAGAGGAATGTATCAAATTAGCATAAAAGGCATAGGACCAGCACCTGAATTATTTACAAACTTAGGAAAGAAAGACCAACCATACGCATCAGGTTTAATCAGTTTCGTCTTTGCTTTGTTATGGAGTATTATCTGGTACGGCAATTTTAAAGGCTACTGGGGAGGCTTTATGGACACTTCAGTGTTAACTATCGTCTTCTTATACGCTTCCTTTATCCTAGTTTACTTTAATATTTTCAAGAATTTTACCGAACTTGGCTTTTTTAAACGTTATATTGTTCCTATCATCGCAACAATCGGAGCTTTATATTTAATCTATGGAGCTTTTGTTTCTGATCCGCTAATGTTTGTATATTTCACTTTAATAGTGGTAGTAATTTTAATTACAGGGGTTCTAACATACAATACTTCAAAAGCGGTAGTCCCTGTTCAAACCGAAGTTTAAATACAATTAATAATTTCTAAAAAGTAACCTTTTATGGATTAACCATATAAGGTTATTTTTTCTTTAAAAATATAATATCCATCATACAAGAAACTAATTCTTTGGTCTTTTTATCAGACGATATCTATGATATAATATTGATGTTAAAAAATAATTGAAAAAGGGTGAGATAATGGAAAAATCGATTAATACTATTAGGTTTTTAGGCTTAGATATGATTAATAAAGCGAATTCTGGACACCCCGGAATTGTTTTAGGAGCAGCAGGAACTGTCTATGAATTATTTACAAAACACTTAAACGCTAATCCTGAACAACCACTTTGGTTTAATAGAGATCGTTTCTTTTTAGCAGCTGGACATGGTAGTGCTTTACTTTATGCAACTCTACACCTTTCAGGATACAATCTAAGTATAGAAGAATTAAAAGATTTTAGACAACTTGGCAGCAAGACTCCTGGTCACCCTGAATACGGCCATACACCTGGAGTTGATTCTACTACTGGTCCTTTAGGACAGGGAATGGCGATGGCCATCGGTAATGCCTTAGCTGAGAGTTATCTTTCTGCCACTTTCAACAAAGCAGGATTGAATGTTGTTGATCATTATACTTATGCACTATGTGGTGACGGAGATTTACAAGAAGGCATCACCATGGAAGCTATGGCTTTAGCTGGTAGATATAATCTTAATAAATTAATTGTTTTATTTGATTCTAACGACATTCAACTTGATGGACCTGTCCATTTAGCAACTAATGAAAATATAAAACAAAAAGTAGAAAGCATGAATTGGAACTATTTACTTATCGGTGAACCAAACGATTTATCAGGACTTAATGAAGCTATTAAAAGAGCTAAAAGGAGCGATAAACCAACGTTTATTGAAGTAAAATCAATTATCGGTTTTGGTTCTAAAAATCAAGGAACTTCAAAAACACATGGCGCACCAATTGGTAAAGAAGAAACTGATTTAATGAGAAAAAAATTAAATCATCACTATCAAGAATTTGAAATCCCTGAGGGTGTATATGAAGATTTTAAAAATACTTTCGTTAAAAGAGGTAAGGACCTTTATCACACTTGGGAAGAAACACTAAAAGCTTATAAAAAACATTATCCTGAGAATTACCAAGAATTAATGTCAATAATTAATAATGAGATCAACATTGATTTCGAAACGGTTATTCCGCAAGAAGAAAAAGTTAATGAAGCTACGCGGGTAACTATTGGTAAATTGATCAGTACTTTATCTCCTTATTCTAAAGCAATGATTGGTGGTAGCGCTGATTTAACTTCGTCCACTAAAGTCAAAGGAATCAACGGTGATTTTGATGTAAATAATCGAACTGGAAGAAATATTAATTTTGGTGTAAGAGAACATGCTATGGCAGGTATCATCAATGGCATGATTCTTCATAACCTAAAAGCATTCAGTGGCGGTTTCTTTATTTTCTCAGATTATATGAAACCAGCAATAAGAATTGCTAGTTTAATGAATATTCCATCAACTTTTATTTTTACTCATGATTCAGTAGCAGTAGGCGAAGACGGACCAACTCATGAACCAATTGAACAATTGACAATGTTTAGAGCAATGCCGAACATCAATGTATTCAGACCAGCAAATGCCAATGAGGTAAAACATGCTTTTAGATTCGCTTTAGAAGCTAAGCAAACACCAAACATTATCGTTTTAACAAGACAAAATATCAATGTTAATTATCAGATAAGCTATAAAGATTTTCTTAAAGGAGCTTATTCTATATACGAAGAAGAAAACTTTGAAAGTACATTCCTAGCAACGGGTTCTGAAGTTGAACTAGCTTATAATGCAGCGATAGAACTTAAAGAAAAACACGGAATTATCGTTAGGGTCGTATCGATGCCTTCAAGAGAATTATTCTTAAAACAACCACAAAAATATCAACAACAAATTCTACCAAAAGCTAAACCTGTTATTGCTGTTGAAATGGGTTCGACTATGGGTTGGTATCAATTTGCATCAACGGTTTATGGAATTGATGATTTTGGCCGTAGCGGTAAAGGTGAAGAAGTGCAAGAGTACTTCGGTTTCAGCAAAGAAAAATTAGTTAGTTTTTATTTAGAAAACAAAGACAACTTATAACAAGGAGTAGCTTATGATTATTGATTCTCATGTTCATTTAAATGACGAAGAGTTGTTCCCAAGAATTGAAGAGATTATTGAAAAAGCTAAGGCCAATGGCGTCAAAGCTTTTATCTGCGTCGGGTATAATAAAGAATCCTCCGAGATGGCTTTAGATATTGCTAATATGTATGATGAAGTCTACGCAGCAATTGGTATTCATCCAAGTGAAGCAAAACATTATAAAGAATCTGACATTTTATGGCTTGAAGAAAATTTAAGTCATCCTAAAGTCAAAGCAATCGGCGAAATGGGATTAGATTATTATTGGGATAAATCAAACGAAATAAAACAAAAAGAATTGTTTGTTAAACAAATTAATTTAGCGAATAAATACAAATTACCGATTATCGTTCATATGCGAGATGCAATCAACGACACATATGAAGTGATTAAAGAACATAAAGCCAAAGATTTAAGCGGCGTAATGCATTGTTATTCTGGTTCATGGGAATATGTTAAAAATTTCACTGATCTAAACCTATATATTTCTTTGGCTGGACCAGTGACATTTAAAAATGCAAAAACTCCTAAAGAAGTAGCAGAAAAGATTAGTCTTGATCATCTCTTAGTTGAGACAGATGCTCCTTATTTAGCGCCAATGCCACATCGCGGCAAAACCAATGAATCAAAGAATCTGAAATATATTATCAAAGAAATTGCTTTGATAAAGAAAACATCTGTTGAAGAAATCGAAAAACACACCTTCAACAACACAGTCAAATTGTTTAATTTGTCTGAAGATCTAAAGGAGAATATATGGGATTAACTGCAGGGATAGTCGGTTTGCCAAATGTTGGTAAATCGACCCTTTTTAACGCTATAACCAAAGCTAAAGTCTTAGCTGCCAATTACCCCTTCGCAACAATCGAACCAAATATTGGTGTTGTCGAAGTTCCGGACGAAAGAGTAGATGCTCTAACAAAACTTTATAATCCAAAAAAAACAATTTACACGACATTTGAGTTTAGAGATATCGCGGGTCTTGTTAAAGGTGCTTCAAAAGGTGAAGGTCTAGGTAATCAATTCTTATCTCACATAAGAACCACTGATGCGATAGTTCAAGTTATCAGATGTTTTGACGATGACAATGTTGTTCATGTTGATGGCAGTGTTAATCCGTTAAGGGATATTGAAACCATCATGATTGAGTTGATTTTTGCCGATATGGAAGTTATTGAAAAACGCTTGCCAAAAATCAGAAAAAGAGCTGAACTCAAACTTGATAACGAAGCAGTGGAAGAATATCAATTGCTAGAAAGAATTTTAACAGCTTTAAAAAACGAAGTACCGATTCGAGCAATGAATTTAACCGATGATGAATCTAAACTCATTAAAAACTTTTCTTTCCTTACAGCCAAACCAATTCTTTATGTATGTAACATTTCTGAAAATGAAATCAATGATCATTCTGACAATGATTATGTAAAGCGAGTAAGAGAACAAGCGATTAAAGACAAAGCACAAGTTGTTGTTATCAGTGCCAAGATTGAACAAGAATTACAAGAATTGGATAAAGAAGAACGAGAAATGTTCACGGAAGAATTAGGTATCAAAAGATCTGGCTTGGATGAGTTGGTTTCTATCAGTTATGAAGTGTTAGGATTAAAAACATTTTTCACCGCTGGTGAAAAAGAAGTAAGAGCATGGACCTTTAAAAACGGCATGAAAGCTCCTGAATGCGCTGGGATAATTCATAGTGATTTTGAAAAGGGATTTATTCGGGCTGAGACTATCAGTTATGAAGATTTAGTCATGGCCGGATCAGAATCAAAAGCTAAAGAACTAGGCAAATTCCGTTTAGAAGGAAAAGAATACAAAGCAAAGGATGGAGACGTTTTCCACTTCCGTTTCAATAACTAGGTGGTGAATTTATGAAAGAAATTATTCGTAAAGATATCAGCAATTTAGCTATTAAGTTAATAGAAAAATTGAGTAATTTAAATCTTAAAATTAGCTTTGCTGAATCAATAACTGGCGGCTTATTCGCAAGTAGTTTGACCAAAGAAAAAGATGCTTCAAAAATCTTCTTTTTAGGCTTGATCGTCTATTCTGATGAAACTAAAATAAATCTTTTAGGAGTAAGTAAGGACACAATAAAAACTCATTCTGCCTATTCTATCGAAACAGTTGAAGAGATGCTTTTAGGTTTAAAAAAAATATCTCAAGCAGATATTATCATTTCTGTTTCCGGAATAGCAGGACCAATTAAAATAAATGATCATGAAATCGGTGAAACGTATTTAGGAATAATGATTCACGATCAAACCAAGGTAATAAAAAAGATCTTTACTGGCGATAGAGAAACCATTCAACTCGAAATAGTAAAATTTGGTTTTACTCAAATCTTAAATAGTTTATTATAAAAATGCGTTTTATTTACAGTGATTTATGATAACATTTTAATACACTTGTTTTAGGGGGAATTCACAATGGAACTTATTGCATTTTCGAAGAAACAAACTCTTTGGGTTTTTGTGATAATTTATTTATTCGCAATTTTTATTGGTTCGTTAATCGTATTGTATGGAGTAAAAAATAATCATGATATAATTTTGACTACTCTTGTTTCAACAGTAGCAATGACAATCATTATTTTCTTCTTTAGCAATATCCTTAAGAATGCCTCGATCTATGATCCTTATTGGAGCGTGATTCCGATTGTGATTGTTATAGAGTGGATTTTAATCTACAAAAATTTAAGTCTTAATGTTATTTTAATGTTAGTAGCTGTGCTAGTATGGGGAATAAGATTAACACTTAATTGGTGGAAAAATTGGTCGGGCTTCAAACACCAAGATTGGCGATATACACAACTTCATGACCAAGCGCCTAAAGTCTATTTTTTAACCAATTTTTTTGGTATTCATATGATTCCAACTTTAGTCGTTTATATTCAATTGATAAATGCGCATGACATTATGCTTTATCAAGGAATCAGTCCTATCTTTGTTATCGGTTTTATTCTTTCTTTGTCAGCGGCTATAATTCAATTTATCGCTGACAAACAAATGTATGAATTTAGATTGATTCATCAAAATGCTAAATCTTGTATCGATGAAGGTTTATGGAAATATTCAAGACACCCTAATTATTTGGGCGAATTGACATTTTGGGTTGGAATTTACATTATGTATTTTTCTCATGCGAGAGTAATTAACCTTAATATTGTCTATCCAATTTTAATGATCTCACTATTCTTATTCATTAGTATTCCATTGATGGAAAAGAAATTAGCAAATCGACCTGGCTATGATGAATATAAACAAAATGTGTCAATGCTTTTACCTTTTCGAAAAAAATCTTCAAAGTAAGTAAAAGAATATCGATATTGACATAAAGAGCCAAATAAGATATAATTTTCAAGAGACAAAAATATGTATAATATATTAAATATATTAGGATGGTGTAGAATGAAAACATTTAAAAAAGTATTAGTTTTATTTACATTTGTATTATTAATTGGAAGTTTAACAGCTTGTAGTTCTATCAATAAGATTGCTAAGAACTTCGAAGAAGCTGGATATACTTCATATGAATATAATTTTAGAGGTGGGTCGTTATTATTTTCAGATATCGACGATATTATTGATGACTTAAATATTACGATTCCTGTCGATACTAATGTTACAACAACAGAAAACAATGTGATTATCACAACGCAAACAACTGGAACTAACACAACTGTTTCAACAATTACCACAAACCCAATTGCATCAATTCTTGGTTTCAAAGCTTTTGCTTTCTCAAACGGTTTGGACAAAGTTGTTATCGTTATTGAATTTGAATCAGAAGAAAAAATGTTAGAAGTAATCGATAAAAGCCCAACTTTACAAGCAATACTTGAAGGTTTAGATTCAACTGATTATACAAACGGAAATTGTATTTTAATCGCTGATGAAAGCATCTATGATGAAGCGGTAGAAATTTTCCAAGGAAATTACGTAGTACCTGAAGAAGAATAAAACTTATAAAAACACCTTAACTGGTGTTTTTTTTAACAACAAATTGAAAAATTGCATTGATATTTGAATATTCAAGAAGGAAGGAATATCACAATAATTCCTAGCCTTTTTTTCTAGACAAATATATCTTTGTATGTTATAATACATCGTTGTGATTTATCTCACTTGCTGCTACATAAGCAGCCAAAAGACCAAAAGGAGGTATAAATATGAAAAGATATGAAATCATGTATATCATTCGTCCAAATCTTGAAGAACAAACAAGAAAAGAGTTAGTTGAAGCTTTAAACAAAATTTTAACAACTAATGGTTCTCAAGAAGTGAAAGTAGATGAGTGGGGCATTAAAGATCTTGCGTACGAAATTGCTGATTTTACTAAAGGCTATTACGTTGTATTAAACGTAGTTGCTCCAACTGAAGCAATTACCGAGATCGATCGTGTAATGAAAATTCGTGAAGATGTCATTCGTCATATTGTTATTGCTAGAGACGAAGCATAGGAGGAATAATTAGATGTTTAACAAAGTAGTTTTAATTGGGCGTCTTACAAAAGACCCAGAATTAAGATACACCACTAATAACATTCCTGTATGCAGTTTTACTTTAGCTGTGAATCGTCCGTTCCAATCTAGTACAAATAATGACCGTAACGCTGACTTTTTTAACTGCACTGCTTGGCGCAAACAAGCAGAAAATGTAGCTAAATATATCAATAAAGGCTCTATGGTCGCTATCGAAGGTCGCTTACAAACAAGAGACTACATGGATGAAAAAATTAATGCCAGAAGATATGTAACTGAAATTGTTTGTGACTCTGTTGTATTTTTAGATTCAAAATCACAAGGTTCTGATGATGCTTATGAAGTTAAAAACGAAGACGAAGATGTCAATACAGGAAATTTCAACAACGTTGAAGATGACTTACCATTCTAAAAAGGAGGAATAATCATGCCAAAACCAGGTTTTAAACCAAGAGGTCGTAGAAATCGTAAAAGATGTTATTTTACTGAAAATAAAGTTTCATACATTGATTTTAAGGATTATGAATTACTAAAAAAATTCGTTTCCGATCGTGGTAAAATTTTACCAAGACGTGTCACTGGAACAAGTGCATACTACCAAAAACATTTAGCGGTTGCTATTAAAAGAGCTCGTTTTATGGGCTTATTGCCATACGTAAAAGAATAGATTCGCTATTTTTAAAACCTACTTTCGTAGGTTTTTTGTTTGGAAAATAAATTAATACCCAACTCATGCATTTTCTATCTTATCAAGTTTATTTTTTTATGGGTTTATGATATAATATCATATTATGAATTCAAGCGAGGTTTCGGATGAAAAAAACTAAAACAACTAAAGTCATTCTTTGGTTCATAATCTTTGCAGTTTTAATCACTGCTGGATATTTGTTTTTGTATCCAGAAGGTGCTTTTTTAATATTACCTAATCTTGGTTTAGAATATTTTATATTTTTTAATACTTTGATTTTGATTCTCTTAATATGGTTAATAGTTTCCAACGCTTTATCAAAAACCAGAAAATTGAGAATTTCTGAACTAGAAAATAAGATTCGGGAAATAACATCTTTACAAAAAAGAAGATTCAACAGCGAAGAAATTGCATTAACTTCATTACCACTCGGAATTATTCTTTACGATGAAGATTTTGATATTGTTTACGCTAACGCCAATGCGAAAGAAATATTTTCCAACGCTTTAGTCGACAGAACCTTAAAAGTTATCAATCGCGATTTATATGAGAATATCTCTAAGCGAATTGGTAAGTTCATGGTACAAGTCTATGATAAGATTTATGATATCGTTCATTATCCTAAAAATAATTCGATCTATCTTTTTGAAGTTACTGATAGAGAACTAATAAAACAAAAATATTATGATTACTCCGATGCCATCGGAGTTATGAGTTTGGATAACTTTAATGAAGCGACATCTAATCTTGACTTTCAAATTAAAGCTAATATCCAAGGATTGTTGCTGTCAGCTTTAAATAATTGGTGTTCAGCCAATGATATTTATTTCATCAATCTAAGACCGGAAAAATCTGTCATTATGATGAATAGAAAAAAGCTGGATGAATTGATGAAAACACAATTTCCGATTTTAAATATTATCTCTAAAATCGCTAATGACAGTGAGGTTAGAGTTACACTTTCAATCGGAATTGCTGCTTTTGAGGTTTCACCGTCAGAACTAGGTGATGCAGCAGAAGAAGCTCTTAAACTAGCGATTGCCCGTGGGGGAGATCAAGTTGTTGTTAATTTGAAAAACCAACCAATTAAGTTTTTCGGTGGCAAAACAAATACAGTTGAAAAACGTTCTAAGATAGCTGCTAAAGTTAACTCTCGTGCACTAGAAGATTTCTTTAGTGAGCGAAGTGCTGTCTTTATTATGCCTCATAAATTTACTGACTTAGATGCTTTAGGAGCAGCTGTTGGAGTTTTAGAAATGGCTTTGCTTAAAAATAAGAACTCAAAAATAGTTCTTGATTTTGATAATGTTGATCAAACAACTGCAAAATTAATTAATATGTTAAACCAAGAATACATAAAATTATTAGATTACATAATTGATCCCGAAGATGCGATTGATTTAATTAACCAAGATACTTTATTGGTTTTGGTGGATCACCATTCACCGTCGCAATCAAATGTATCAATACTTACAGAAAAAACAAAATACATAGTAGTAATCGACCATCATCGTCGTTTAGACAATACTATTTCCGATATGCTGATGAACTATGTTGAACCTTACGCTTCATCCTCTGTTGAGTTAGTGACAGAACTAATCGACTTTTTTAGAGAAGAAGTTGTATTAGATCCTTTTGAAGCGACTATAATGCTGGCCGGTATGATGATTGATACCAATAATTTTACCATGCATACTGGCGCAAGAACGTTTGAATCTGCAGCTAAATTGCGATTATTTGGAGCAGACCCTTCAAAAGCTAAGTTGATTCTACGTGAATCTTTGGATGATATTAAAACTAAATCTAATTTAGTCAATCGCGCTAAAATCATCAATAGTCATTTTGCAATCACTCTACTTGAAAAAGAAGATATCACCGATCGCGTTCAATTAGCAAAAACTGCAGATGAATTATTAGAAATTGACAATATTATCGCTGCTTTCGCAATTGGTTTTATCAGCAATGAAACGGTAGCTGTTTCAGCTCGTTCAATTGATAATTTTAATGTACAGATAATTATGGAGCAATTTGGCGGTGGAGGGCATATGAATAATGCGGCTACACAAGTTAAAGATACCTCTCCAGAAAAAATCGCCCAAGAGATAGAACAAATTATTCATGAAAACTTTAAGGAGGACACCACAATGAAATTGATACTTATAAAAGACGTTAAAGGCAAAGGTAAAAAAGGTGATGTTATTGAAGTTGCTACTGGTTACGGTAACTACTTGCTTACTTCAAAACATGCTATAGCCGCTAGTGCAGCTAACGTAAAAAGTTTGAATGAAGAAATAGAAAGGCAAAAACAAGAAGCTAATAAAGAATATCAAAACGCCTTGGAACTTAAAAAAACAATCGAAGAAAGCCCGATTAAACTATATGTTAAAATCGGAGAATCCGGAAAACTATTTGGTTCAATTAATTCTAAGCAAATAGCTGATGAACTAAAAAAATCTTACAATATCACTGTTGATAAACGTAAGATTGATTTAGATGATAACATCAATTCTTTAGGTAATTATGAAGTCAATATCAAACTACATAAAGATGTTACAGCTAATATCAGTATTCAAGTTCTAGAACAAGAATAGGAAGGATAGTGTTTTATGGAATCATTGCTTTACAGCTTAGAAGCCGAAGAATCGGTATTGGGATCAGTTTTCTTTAATAACAACGAGATGAATGTCATTGCTGATAAGTTATTGGTAGAAGACTTTTACAGCCCTAACAATCAAATCATCTATAAGGCGATGTTAACACTGTTTCATAATAACAGTGCTATTGACATTATTACTGTCATTACCTATTTAGAAAATGTCAACAATTTAGAAAAAGTTGGCGGGAGAGATTATATCATTAATCTTTCTTCTGTTGTGCCTTCAACTGCCAATCTGCTAGAATATATTAATATCGTAAAAGACAGATCTGTTTTAAGACGTTTACAAGAAAAATTCAGTGAATTAATCAATAAATCAAAAAGCGTTGAAGACGCTCCTCATTTTATTGATCAAGTCGAAAAAGAAATTTTTGAAATTACTAAGAATCGAAGAACATCCGACTTTATCAATGTAGCTCAAATTGCTGAAGAAACCATTAATAAGTTAGCTGAAAGAGAACAAGTCCTAGATAATGTAACTGGACTTGATACCAGATATAAAGCTTTGAACTCTTATACATTAGGATTGCAACCATCTGACTTGATGATTATCGCTGCTCGACCTGGTGTCGGAAAGACTGCTTTCGCATTAAACCTAGCTTTAAATGTCGGATCATTAGGGACAAAACCTCATATCGCCTTTTTTTCTTTGGAAATGGGTGTTGAACAACTATTACTTAGATTATTAAGTGCTCAATCTTCTATTTCAAATACAAAATTAAGAAAAGCAGACTTGAGTTCAACAGAATGGGAAAGATTGCAAACAGCCGTTAAAAATTTAAAAGATACTAACATATATTTTGATGATTCCGGTACTGTAGAGGTTATGGATTTAAGAAGTAAATGTCGTAAATTGAAGCAAAATAATAAATTAGATTTAGTAATCGTCGACTACCTGCAACTACTTAGTGGTTCAGGAGTTTACCGCGGTAATAGAGTTCAAGAAGTTTCTGAGATTTCCAGAGTTCTAAAAGAAATGGCTCGTGAACTTAAAGTTCCAGTCGTAGCTTTGAGTCAGTTATCAAGAAGTATTGAACAACGTAAAGGCGATGACAAACGACCAAAAATGTCAGACTTAAGAGAATCTGGTTCAATTGAACAAGATGCTGATATCATCATCTTTCTTTATGTAAAAGACGAAGATAATGATGATGAAAGAAAAAGAAATTTAACGCAATTTTCCGTTGCGAAAAACCGGCACGGAACCCCAGGGGATTTCAAGTTAATCTTTAATAAAGAAACCTCTAAATTCAACTCCTATTCCGGTGACTAATTTGAAAAGAGGACAAAATGTTAACTGATAGATTAGAACAATTAGAAAAAAGGTATATTGAAGTTGGCGAAAGCATGTCAAAACCAGAAATAGCCACTGATATAAAACGAGTTACTGAACTCGCAAAAGAGTATGCCAAATTAGAAAAACCAGTATTAAAATACCGCGAATATAAGCAAGTTCTAAGCCAACTTGACGGATTAAAGGAAATGGCTAAAGATAAGGATCCTGAAATCAAAGAAATGGCTGAAATGGAATTAGAAGATGCTCATAATCAAATTGCTAAATTGGAAGAAGATTTAGAACTATTATTGATTCCAAAGGACCCGAATGACGAGAAAAATGTTATCGTCGAAATTAGAGGAGCCGCAGGTGGTGATGAAGCCAATATCTTCGCTGGTGATTTGTACAGGATGTATTCAAAATACGCTGAAGCAATGGATTGGAAAATCGAACTTTTATACGCTGAAGCAAAAGAAGCTGGTGGATTTTCACAAATTGAATTTATGGTCACGGGAGAAAGCGTCTATTCTTATTTAAAATATGAATCAGGAGTTCACCGTGTTCAAAGAGTACCAGCAACAGAATCAAGTGGTAGAATTCATACTTCAACAGCTACGGTAATTGTTTTACCAGAAGCTGAAGAAATTGATTTTGAACTTAACATGGAAGACGTTAGAGTTGATACTTTCTGTTCATCTGGTCCAGGAGGACAATCTGTAAATACTACTAAATCAGCAGTTAGAGTAACTCATGTTCCAACCAATACTGTAGCTCAATGTCAAGATGGAAAAAGTCAACACGAAAATAAAGCATCAGCTTTAAAAATATTACGTTCAAGACTTTATGACCAAATGCTGCAAGAAAAGTTAGAAAAAGAAGGAGAAGCCAGAAAATCAAAAATTGGTACTGGCGACCGTTCAGAAAAAATTAGAACTTATAACTATCCACAAAATAGAGTTACTGATCACCGTATTAATCTGACGATTCAACAATTGGATCGTATTATTGATGGTAAACTTGACGCTATTATCGAAGGTCTAATCGCTGAAGAACAAAAAAGAAAGTTGGCCAAACAATAATGTCTTCTTATAAAAAGGTTCTTCAAGAAGCTAAAGCTCTAACTAGGAAAAAGAATAAAGAAACAAGCGCTACAGAACTGGTTTTCTTAAATTTTTCTCATCTTAAACCTAACGAATTATATCTTAAATATGAAGAAGAAATGCCTAAGGAAGCAATCATTGATTTCAATGAAGCCTTAGGCTTATATTTAGAAAAAAATATTCCCGTTCAACAAATAATTGGTTTTGTCTATTTTTATGGGTATAAATTTTTAGTTCGAAATACGGCGCTTATCCCTAGATTTGAAACAGAAGAATTAGTCGCAAACGTTTTGATTAATTATGATCAATACTTTGACGGTAAACTGGTTGATGTGGTTGATATCGGCACCGGTTCTGGTTGTTTGGCAATCGCACTTGCCAAAGAAGAAAAGAATATGTCTTTTACTGCAACCGATATTAGTCTTGAAGCTTTGAAATTAGCTAAAGAGAACGCAAGGAATTTAGATGCTGCAGTAGAATTTTTGCAAGGTGATATGTTAGAACCACTACTTGATAAGAAATTCGATATCATTGTGTCTAATCCACCATACATTCCTAATGCAGAAGAAGTTGACCCTTTAATCTATGACAATGAACCTCACATAGCTTTATTTGGTGGTGAAGATGGACTTGATTTTTATCGAACCATCTTAAAAGATGCTCATAAGATTATTAAAGATAAAGCATTCATTGCTTTTGAACACGGTTATGATAAAATGGAAGAACTGCAAGCAATCGCTAAAAGTTATTTTCCAAGCGCAAAAATATTTACTCTTAAGGATATGCAAAATAAAGATCGGATGACCTTTATCATAATAGGTTTTAATTAGTAAGAAAAAATATTCTTGCTAATTTTTTTGCTAATAATATTTATATTATTAATTAATAATGGAATATTTTTCTCAAAATAAAACACAGATAAAATAGTTGACAATTGAAAATTATCGCGTATATTATATAAGGGCGAGGTGTATTATGGCAAATAAAGTTGTAATAGTGGAATCACCATCCAAGTCAAAAACGATATCACAATACTTAGGTAAAGACTATGTTGTAACATCAAGCATAGGACATATTCGTGATTTGGCTACGACTGGAAAAGGTGGTTTAGGCATTGATGTAGATGATGATTTTAAACCAAATTATCAAATAATGCCTAGTAAGAAAAAAGTAGTAAATGAACTTAATAAACTGGTTAAAAATGCTAAAGAAATTTATTTAGCAACTGACCCGGACCGAGAAGGTGAAGCAATTTCTTGGCATTTATTTGACGAGCTTAACTTAAATAATAAAGATGTGAAGCGTGTAGTTTTTAATGAAATAACTAAAGATGCAGTTGTCAAAGCCTTTGAACATCCAAGACAAATTAACTATGATTTGGTTTCTTCGCAAGAAACAAGAAGAATGCTGGATCGAATCATTGGTTTTAAATTGTCGATGTTATTGAAATCGAAAATTAAATCACAATCCGCTGGAAGGGTTCAATCAGCGGCTTTAAAACTAATAGTGGATTTAGAAAAAGAAATTGAAAGTTTTAAGCCTGAAGAATATTATGAATTCTATGCTCAATTTAATGACGTTGAAGCTCAATTATATAAATTTAATGACGAAAAACCAGAGATTCACAATGATCAAGACGCCGAAAAAGTGTTAAAAGGTTTAAAAGACCAATTCACTGTCCTAGAGGTTTCAACTAAAAAATTAAAATCTTTTCCTAAAAGGCCACTTATCACATCAACTTTGCAACAAAACGCTTCTTCAAAATATGGTTACTCATCTTCGAAAACAATGTCAATTGCTCAAAAACTTTATGAAGGAATTGATATTGACGGTGAAAGTATTGGTTTAATTACCTACATGAGAAGTGATTCATCCAGACTTTCTGAATCTTTTGTCAATGATGCAAGAAATCACATAAAAAATAACTATGGTTCAAGTTATTTAGGATATTATCGAGCTCAAAAGGAAAAAGATAATGTTCAAGACGCTCATGAAGCAATTAGACCTACAAGCATTAAAAGAACACCGGAAATGATGAAAAAATATTTGAATTCACAAGAATACAAAATCTATAAATTAATTTACACAAAAGCTTTAGGTTCTTTGATGAGTGCAGCTATTAATGAAGTTACCACACTATTATTGGAGAATAATAACACCGTTTTTAAAGCAACAAGCTCAAAACAATTATTTGATGGCTATTTAAAATTAACTTCTGAATACGATGAAACTGAAAAAACAGGGGTAGATTTATCTAAGTTTAAAGAATCAGAAAAAATCAAAGCTGATAAAGTATACAAAAAACAATTGTTCACTACTCCACCCGCTCGTTATACTGAAGCTAAATTAATCAAAGATATGGAAGAATTAGGAATTGGTCGTCCTTCGACTTATGCTAGTACAATTTCTACTATTCTTAAAAGAAAATATGTCAACTTAGAAGAACGTAAGTTTGTACCTACAGAACAAGGAAGACTTACAACCGAAAAATTAGATGAATTTTTCCATGAGTTTATCAGTACTAAATATTCAAAGCAAATGGAAGAGATTCTTGATGACATTGCTAACGGTAATGAATTACAACTGAACGTTTTAAAAGACTTTTATAATTATTTTATACCATTAGTAGAAGATGCTAGAATCAACATGGATAAAGTCAAACCAGAACAAACAGGAGAAATGTGCCCTGTTTGTGGTAAACCAATGGTTTATCGACAAAGTAAATATGGACAGTTTGAAGCTTGTTCTGATTATCCTAAATGCAAATATATAAAAACGACTGAAAAAGAAAAACCAAAAACTCAGGATACAAAAGTTAAATGCCCTGAATGCAACTTAGGTACTTTAGTCGTAAGAACCGCTCAAAAAGGAAAAAACAAAGGTAATAAATTCCTGGCTTGTTCAAGATTTCCTAAGTGTAAATATATTTC
>DDWA01000025.1 GCA_002345425.1 Caryophanales bacterium UBA2298
AGGTCGTTGCCAGGCTATCTTTCTTTTTAAATGCCTCAATAGCTCAGTTGGTTAGAGCACATGACTGTTAATCATGGGGTCCTAGGTTCAAGTCCTAGTTGGGGCGCCATTAAATCTGGCCCGTTGGAGAAACGGTTAACTCACATGCCTTTCACGCATGCATNNTCCCGTACGGGTCACCAGCTTAAAATCAAAGATCAGCGAATAATCGCTGATTTTTTTAATTCTTAACCTTGACAAATAAATTAATATCGGCAAAAATGTAATTGTGATACAAATTAGCCGTGAAAGGTGTGAGAGTATGTACATAACGAGGCATATAGAGGATAAAATTGTCAAATCCTTAGAAATGTTTAAGGTTGTTTTAATTACTGGTCCTAGACAAAGTGGGCAAAACAACTACATTAAAACAACTATTTAAAGGAAAATATGATTATGTTTCTTTGGATGATATTAACGAATTAGAAGTTGCCAAAACTGATCCTAAATTATTTTTTATGAATCATTCATTGCCTTTAATCATAGATGAAATCCAACTAGCACCGTCATTGTTCACTGAAATTAAAAGACTTGTTGATGAAAGTGAAGAATATGGCAGGATTATTTTGACCGGATCACAAACATTTCATCTAATGGATAATGTAACTGAGACATTAGCGGGAAGAATTGGGATTTTAGAGTTTTCTGGCCTCCCATTAAGAGAAATAATGAAAGACAATTATAAGAATCCATTTATTCCTAATAATGAATATTTGGGAATTAATCGCTCTAGTGACAACCTAAATGATATATGGGAAATCATTCATCGCGGAAGTATGCCTGAATTATATAAAAAAGAAAATATTGATTGGCAACTTTACTACGCTTCTTATGTAAGAACTTATATAGAAAGAGATGTCAGAAGTTTATTAGAAGTAAGAAATTTAGATTTATTTTCAAAATTCCTAATTAGTTTAGCTGCTAGAACTGGACAACTAATTAACTATTCAAATTTATCAAAAGATATCGGTGTTAATATTAAAACTATTCAAAGTTGGATTAAAGTTCTTGAGACATCTGGCATAGTTATGCTCATAAAGCCTTTTTCAAATAACGCTTTAAAACGCATAATTGAAACACCAATGTTATATTTCTTAGATACTGGTTTAGTATCTTACTTACTGAAATGGTTGACAAAAGATACATTGAAAAACGGGGCCATAAGTGGTCAAGTTCTTGAAACATTTGTTGTTTCTGAAATAATTAAATCATTTAAAAATAATGGATATCTAGATATGCCTATATATTTTTATCGAGATAAAGATATGAAGGAAATAGATTTGATAATCAAAAACAATGATAATTTGTATCCAATTGAAATAAAAAAGACCGCATCACCAAATCTAAGTATGACGAAGAATTTTTATCTTCTTCATAAAGCTATAGGTTATAAAGTGGATAATGAAATCATATTATCTTTAGTAGATAAAAAGATTTATTTAAACTCAAATGTTGTGGCATACCCTATCAAAAACATATAGAAACAATTAAAACCATTCTCAAGGGGATAACAAGGGTAAAGTAATTCGTATTTGACTTTATATCTCTATAATTAGCCATCTAAAATTTTAGAGTCACTTATCTTTCACGCATGCATTCACGGGTTCTTTATCCCGTACGGGTCACCAGCTTAAAAACATAAATCAGCGAATAACCGCTGATTTTTTTATTTTCTTCATTAATTATTATGACAATACGCTTAAATAATGATGATATGGAATTTTCTTTTTTTTATAAAATTTATTTTATCTTCAAATTAAAAAGCTAGATTATACATTAATGGCCTTAAACATAATTATCAATTCTTTGTGTTTTAATTAATAAAAATAAAAAGGTATCTATATAACCATTTCTAAAGTATACTGTAGATAGTTAATAAAATTAAGTTTTAAAAGAACTCCATGTTTTAAGATGCCTAGTTTTCTAATATACGCTTAGAACGACCCGATGAATAAAACTTCTAAAAAAGGAAAGGAGAAAAATTATGTTTAATCAAATCGCACAAATTATTGTCGCTGTATCGATTTTTATCATTGTATTTTTTGCTTATTTAGAGAAAGATAGACTTCCAAAGTTAGTTTCTTATACGATATTAGCTTCTATCGCCATTACTATGGCACTAAATGGTCTTGCTGGATTAATTTCTGGCGTTGACTTTTTGAACTTTTTAGAAAGCATTTTTAGAACTATGGCGGATTTTGTTGTGTTTTTGGAAATTGGCTTAATTATATTTTTAATGTTCTTTTCAAAGCATAAAACTAAAATCACATTGTTAAAAGTATTTATCATCATCTACATTATTTTTACATTAATACTCAGATTTGGGCTTTTTAATTAGTTTAGTAAAAGGTAAGCCTATTTCATTTTAAAAAATTAATACGTGAATCAATACCATATAGCAGAAGTGAGATTAATATTAATTAGTTTCATTAATGCTTTTGTGGTATTTTTTTTATATCATACAAAAAACTAGTTCAGATTTTCATTTAATTATAATAATCGCTCTAGAAGTTATGATATAATAGAATAAATTTACGTTATTATGGAGCTTATTATGTTAAAAGGTAAAAGTGTAATTTATATCTCAATAATCTATGCTATTCTAGCCGCTTTATTTTACGGTTTTGGAGCGCCGATATCAAAAATATTACTAGACTATATTTCACCTTATTTGATGTCATCTCTTCTTTACTTTGGCGCTGGAATCGGCATGCTTCTTGTAATATTAATAAGTAAAAAACAAAGAGAAGATAATATCTTCAAAGGATTTAAAAAGAAGGATTTAAAATATATAATTTTAATGGTTTTACTTGATATTATTGCGCCAATACTATTAATGATCGGCTTAACAAAAACTAATGCGTCAACCGCGTCCCTTCTTAACAATTTTGAGATTGTTTTCACCGGTATTATAGCTATGATATTTTTTAAAGAGATAGTTGGTAAAAAAATGTGGATATCAATCTTTTTTATCGTAATCGCTGGTGCATTGTTAACGTTAGAAGATTTCACCGGTTTTCATATTTCAGTTGGAGCTTTATTTGTTATTGGCGCTAGTTTAAGTTGGGGGCTGGAAAACAACTGCACAAGAATGCTATCCAAAGGAAATCCTTTGCATGTTGTCGTTATTAAAGGATTAGGATCAGGGCTAGGATCTCTCATAATAGCAATAAGTCTTAATCAATTCAGTGCTATTTGGTACTATATTTTATTTGCACTTATTTTAGGTTTCTTTTCTTATGGTATGAGCTTATATTTTTATATAAGCGCTCAGCGACATTTAGGAGCTGCCAGAACAAGCGCCTATTATGCTTTAGCACCTTTTGCCGGCGCCTTATTTTCCTTTGTAATTCTCAAAGAAACCATTACACTTATCTTTGTGATCGCCTTTGTCATCATGAGTTTAGGAACATATCTTGCAATTAAGGAAAATAACAATCACGAAAAATCATTGACATCATAGAATATTTCTAGTAATTCAAGGAGAGGGTGAAAAATGACAAAAACTAAAATATTAAAGAATATCTTTTTATACCTAGCCATTTTTTTCTTTTTATTTTTTATTGCTAATGTAATCTTAAGTAAATATTCTTATATTTTTAACTTCGATGCATGGACAGTTGTTCCAGCTCCAATAATGCTTTTTTCTTTTGGGGGTTTAAATCTTTTCATCTATTTAATGATGATTGCTAAACAAGTATATTTAAAAGTTTTATTTGTTTCAATTGCAATTTTTAGTCTCATACTTATATCAGTTATTTTGATCTTTGGAGCTGAATCATACAACGTTGTTAAATCAGAAGGATATACTATCTATGTGGAAGAATATCGTTTTTTGTTTGGGGGACAAGATAACTTTTATTTAAAAGAAAACTTCTTGGTTGCTAAATTAATTGGATCTGGAGATCAGTCAGAAGAAGGCAGTACAGTTTATTATGTAGAAAATGGCTACTTTTATATTATTGAATCTTGGGAAAACGGAGATACGGAAACAACCATTATAAAACTAGAGTAATTAATGTTTAAACCAATTATTACTAACTAACTTTTTTTAAGTTAGTTTTTTTTATAAAAAAAGACAATCTCGTTTGACAAGAAGAATAAAGCCATTTATAATATAGATGTTTATATATATAGATAAACATCTATATGTCGGAGGCAGAAGAATGAATGATAAAATAGCTGATTATTTTAAAGCTCTAGGAGATAAGAATCGATTATCTTTACTAGAACTAATCTTAAAAGGTGAAAATTGCGGATGTACCTTAATCGATAAACTTCATGTAACGCAACCCACCATGACATACCACATCAATATCCTAGAAGAATCAGGACTTATAACATCTAAAAAAGAGGGGATATGGCGTAAATTGGAAGTGAATCAAAATAGTTTGAATGAGCTTGTTGGTTATTTAAACAACTTAACAAAACTAGAAGGAGTCTCTAAATGCTAATAGAAATACTCAGTTGGTTAAATAATCAATTACTAAGAATGGATTGGTTAAGAGAATCAGTTGATTGGTTTTTTAAAGATGTAATGAAGTTTGATGAATTATCCTGGTTATATAAATCTTTTACATTCTTTTTTTATGATGTAATTAAGATTTTTATTTTATTGTCAGTCCTAATTTTTTTTGCTTCTTATATTCAATCATATTTTACTCCAGAAAGAACAAGAAGAATTCTATCTAAGTTTAAAGGCATATGGGCAAATATCATCGGTGCTTTATTAGGAACTGTCACGCCATTTTGTTCTTGTTCATCGATTCCTATATTTATCGGATTTACCAAAGCTGGTTTACCGGTAGGAGTGACATTTTCATTTTTGATATCATCACCTTTGGTCGACTTAGCTTCAGTTATTTTATTAGCAAGTATTTTTAGTTGGCAAATTGCACTTGCATATGTGGTTGTAGGTCTTGTGATAGCTGTTGTTGGTGGAACGTTAATCAGTGTTTTGAAGATGGATAAATACGTAGCCGATTTCATCTTGGCTGATCAAAGCAATAATTTTAATGAAATAAAAGAAGAAAAATTATCGAAAAAAGATCGAGTGAAGTATTCTTTTGAACAAGTCAAGGAGATTATTACTCGTGTTTGGATATACGTTTTAATTGGTGTTGGCATCGGTGCTTTAATTCACGGTGTTATTCCCCAACAGTGGATTGAAACCATTTTAGGAGAAAATAATCCGTTCTCAGTATTAATTGCGACCCTTGTCGGTATTCCAATGTACGCAGATATATTTGGAACCTTACCGATTGCTGAAGCTTTAGTTTTAAAAGGTGTTGGCATTGGCACAGTCTTAGCTTTCATGATGGCAGTTACTGCTTTATCATTACCATCAATCATAATGATCAAGAAAGTGGTAAAGACAAAATTGCTTGTAACTTTTGTAGGAGTTGTCGTTGTCGGTATTATTATAATGGGATATTTGTTTAATGCATTTAGTTATTTATTTATATAAAGGAGAGATGAAAAAAAATGATTATTAAAGTATTAGGTTCAGGATGTAAAAACTGTAAAAAACTATTAGAAAATGTAAAAGAAGGCGTTAAAGAGTTAAATGTAAAAGCAGAAATAGAGTACATCACCGATATGATGGAAATTGCTAATTCTGGGATAATGAGAACGCCAGGATTAATTATCAATGGTAAAATTGTTTCCTATGGTAAGGTTCCCAGCACTGAAGAAGTAAAGACGTTTATTCTAGATTTTGTCAAATAGATTTTTTGTTGACAAAAGATTATATAAAGGGAAGTGAAGAGATTGAAAACAAATACAGGGATTAGTTTTTTTGAAAAATATTTAACAATTTTCGTGCTTATGTGCATGGGTATTGGAGTAATGATTGGTTATTTTATTCCAAGCATACCTAATTTTCTTGGCAAATTTGAAATCGCCAGTGTCAATATTCCAATCGGAATATTGATTTGGTTAATGATCTACCCGATGATGCTCAAAATAGATTTTACATCAATAAAAAATGTTGGAAAAAATCCCAAAGGTTTATATGTAACATGGATTGTAAATTGGTTGATAAAACCATTCACAATGTTTGGAATTGCCTATCTATTTTTTATGGTTATATTTAAATCAGTCATACCTTTAAATCTAGCTAATGATTATTTAGCAGGAGCTGTTTTGTTAGGTGCCGCACCTTGTACAGCAATGGTATTTGTCTGGAGCTCACTTACAAAAGGAAATCCTGCTTATACATTGGTTCAAGTTGCGACAAACGACTTGATTATCCTTTTGTTGTTCGCTCCGATTGTTGGCTTTTTACTAAATGTTAGTGGTATAAGCGTTCCTTGGTTAACTTTATTTTTGTCAGTATTTTTATTTGTGGTAATTCCACTGGTTGCGGCTTCATTTACAAGACACATAATTATAAAAAATCAAGGGCTGGAATATTATAATGATAAGTTTATTCCAAAATTTTCAAAAGTCACAATTAGCGGATTGTTATTAACACTAGTCTTGATATTTTCACTTCAAAGCGAAATTATTATTAGTAATCCTCTTCACATTCTATATATAGCAATACCTTTAGTCATTCAAACATTCATGATTTTCTTTATTGCTTATTATGCAGCGAAAAAACTAAAGTTATCACATGATATAGCTGCACCTGCTGGAATGATTGGCGCAAGTAATTTTTTTGAATTAGCAGTTGCTGTAGCAATAGCGCTATTTCCTTTAAATCCGGGAGTAGCCTTAGCGACTATTGTTGGTGTTTTAGTTGAAGTACCAGTAATGTTAACCTTGGTTAAAATCGCCAACAAAACAACTCACTGGTTTAAAAATAATAACGAACAAATAATCGAGGTTTGATAAATGGAAATTAAAATCTTAGGACCAGGTTGTCCCAAATGTAAAGTAATGTATTCGCAAGTCCAAAAAGTTTTGAAAAAATTATCGATTGAAAATGTTCAAGTAATCAAAGTTGAGGATATTCAAGAAATTGCCAAGTACAACATTCTTAACACTCCAGCCTTATTAATAGACGGCAAAGTAAAAATTTCCGGAAGAATTGGTTCTACTAATGAAATAATGAAATTACTTTCGGATTATTAATAAAGATTGAGTTAATTATAGATGAAAATTATAATATTGCCAAGTAAAACTCAAAACACCACTTCCACTATAGATGGTGATTCTGTGTCTGATTTATCTAAAAAGAGTCAATCTCTTTTTTTAAAACTTAAATCACTCACTAAAAATAATTTAAGTAAAGCGCTCAATATAAAGAAAAATCTTCTTGATGAGATTTTCAATCTATATCAAAAAGATTTTTTGCTTATGCCAAAGTGCAATGCAATTAACTGTTATAAAGGAGTTGTTTTTGAACAACTAGACATCGCCAGTTATAATCTTAAAGATTTTGATTATCTAAATAAACATCTTATCATTTTATCGGCAATGTACGGAGTTCTAGAACCCGAAAACATCATTTATCCTTATCGCCTTGATATGAATAACAAAATACTCAACGTTAATTTATATAAGTACTGGCAAGAAGAAATCGATCATCATTTTAAAGATGAATCAATTATCATCAATTTAGCTTCTGATGAATACAGTAAAATGCTCAAAAATCAGAAAGATAAGATTATTAATATTGAGTTTGTTGAAGGAAATAAAACTAATTATAAAAAAACAAATAGTCATAACTCAAAAAAAGCTCGAGGGATGATGTTGAACTATATGATTAAAAACCAGATTGGAAATTTAGAAGAACTTCAAAAATATAATTTATCAGAATATCAATATGATAAAGAAGTATCTAATAATAAAACTTTAAGATTTCTAAAAATAACTGATACTATCTAGAAACCTCACCTATTCTTTGATACAATAGATTCCATAGAAAAACCACTGAGGTAAAACAATGATTAGAGTTTTACATGAACAAGATCGTTCTAAGGTACTAAATTATCTTTATCAAGAGTCAACATATAATATTTTTCCAATAGGTGATATTGAAACTTTTGGTTTTGACAAAGATTTTCAACGTGTTTATGCTGAAATAGATGATCTCGGCAATTATTT
This sequence comes from Caryophanales bacterium UBA2298, assembly GCA_002345425.1. Lineage (GTDB taxonomy): Bacteria > Bacillota_I > Bacilli_A > Izemoplasmatales > Hujiaoplasmataceae > UBA2289. The sequence goes on from DDWA01000025.1 coordinate 8,092, forward strand.
AAGTGTCTTTTTAAGATATCGTGAAAACGCAATTTATTATTCTCATAAACTACATTTTAATAAGCAATATTTAGAAATATTCAAAAAAGATTCTTTTAATTTTTTAAGTGGAAAAGCTGAGTTACTAAATATACTAGAGTCTTAGTTGTTGAAATGGTAAAATTCAAGCCGTTTTCAATTAAAGATGTTAAAGTGTAGCTGGCATATGAAGATAGTTTTTGTTCTTGATTTAACAAGCATTTATCTAATCAGCTTACAAATAATATATTACTATTTTTGTTATGATAAAGATGGATTTTATTAACTAATAAGGCAATCATCACACCGATTATAGTTGAAGAAATTCTTTCAATTCCAAAAACTAATACAGGCAGATTATTTCTTAAGGAAATTGTGATACTTAGATAAGTTAAAATTGCCACAAATATTAAATCATGTTGCTTAAACATTACCATTACATAAATTAAAAGAACCAAAAAAACAGATATCAAAGTATAAAGTGTCAAAAAATGAAAGTTATAACTTAAGTTATTAACTATAACATTCATTAAAACTGCCTCATAAACAAAAACAATAAGCATTCCAAAAGATCCTCCAAACAAGGAGCCAAAAGCTCTGACTCTCGCTTGATAGAAAGATTTAGCATTCTCTCTTTGCATCGAATAAGCAGCTGCTATTCCGGCAAAAAATGGTGAATACCAGACTTGAGCAAAGTCTAGTGATTGATGTGTAAAAGCAAATATAAAAACATTGTTAACATTACAGCTACAGCTGTTTTAATAGTTCTTAAGCCGATTCTTGGCACTTTTCCTCCAAAGGAAAAACAGAAAAATTTCTTTTGTATTTTTTACCTAATTTATAGCATATCACAAAAACATAGCTTTACAAGAGTAATTGTTTTTAAGAAAACATTTTTTTGAATTATTGATTAAAACTAATATAATTAAGTGTTTAAATCTCAAATATTTAAGGACTTATTGATAATGAATTAAATAAGGTTTATGATATTTTATATCCTAGCTATAGGTTAATCGGGATGAAAGAAACTTGTGCTTATCCCCTCTTGTGAAAGGAGTCTTAATAACTGTGTTTAAGCAAAGAAGCAATATATTGTTTATAACTGTAATTTTAGGGCTTGCTTATTGTATATATTTGGTAAGTTCATTTAATGAATTAAATAATCAAGATACAACAGGTGATGATTTCTTTATTGCAATATTAACAATACTTGTGATACCCCATTTAGTTGTGACGGCTTTAGCTACCTTGTTAATTTTTTTAAGTTTCATTTTTAAGAATCCTGGTTTAGCACTTGCTAGTACTATTTTATACTTACTAGCTGCAATCTTATTCATACTTTATGCAATATTTTTATTACCTGTTATTATCTTTGGATTTATCGGATATCGAAATCAAAAGAAGATATCACATCAACAAATTCAAAATTCAACAATTTAGAATCAAATATTCGTTGAAAAACTCTATAAAAATGACCAATTTAATTTGACGCCTTGACATAAAGTTTAAGGATTTATATACTAAACTTAGGCTTAAAAAGAATTGGTCTTTTTATTTTATGTACTAGAAGAAGGGGTTGATTTGATTGAAGAAAAAATATGGAGTGATTATACTTTTTATTTTGTTGCTTATATTTTGGTTTAGCTTATCTTTTAATGCGCAACCTTTGTCGGGTAATGTATGGAGATAGATGTCTTATGGATAAAGATGATTACGGTAAACTATCAGAAAAAGATGTTGAAAAAATTGGTTTCATTGATCGTTTTATAATAACAACTAATGTTGTAAATAAACGGTATGAGCAAAGTATCATAAGAAGCGATGCATTAATTTACACTTTCTTTATTACTTTGATTTTAGTTATAATGTTAGTTACAAAACATTTACTGTAGGAGTTAGTTATGCGTATACAAATTAATGGGTTCAGCGGTTCTGGAAAATCAACTTTAGCAAAAAAATTATCGGATTACTATAATTTACCTTTACTTCACATGGATACAGTCCGGTTTTTTGGCGATTGGCAATCAAAAACTATTGAAGAACAAACCTCACTGACAAGGGAGTTTTTAAAAGAAAATAAAGAATGGGTAATTGATGGAAATTATTCAAGAGTCGCACCTGAAAGATTTTCCATGAGTGATATGACAATTTATCTTAAATATAACCGTTTTTATTGTTATTACAAATGCTTGATGAGATATTTTGCTCATCGTGGAAAAACTAGAGATTCTTTAGGTTGTCTTGAAAAGTTCGATTTAGAATTTCAATGGTGGATTTTATTTAAAGGTCGAACCAAAAGAATTCGACGACAACACCAAAAGAATTTAGAAGCAACTCCGGGAGAAAAATATGTTTTCAAAAACAAAAGGCAACTCACAAAATTTTTAAATAATATATTTAAATAAGGAGAGATTATGGAAGATATAGTTTTGATAAGCGTTTTTGGATTATTAACAATCAACATTGGGTTTCGTTTGTTTCTTTCAATTTTAAATTATAAGCATAGAAATAAAGCAATTCCCGAAGAATTAAAAGATGTCTATGATGAAGAAAAATATAATAATTGGAAGAACTATTATTTAGAGAATTTTAAGTTATCTTTAATTGATAATTTGCTTGATTTTTTTGTTCTGGTTCTTTTATTAGCTACAGGCATTTTTAAAACATTTAATAATTGGGCAGTGAACTTAACCGATAATTTAGCCTTTCAAGCTTTGATTATGATAGGTTTTTACTTTATCATAACTTATACAATCGGTTTATATTTTTCATATTACACAGTATTTAAGATTGAAGAGAAGTATGGATTCAACAAAATGACTAAAAAGTTATTTGTTATCGACAAAATTAAAGGTCTTTTGTTCACGATAATTCTGGGTGGAGGAGCTATTTACGGAATTGTTGCCCTTTTCCTTTCAGCAGGTGATTTATTCTTTATAATTGCTTGGTCTAGCATTACGATAATTATGATATTTATTAATCTTAGTTATACAAAATTGATTGTACCGATATTTAATAAACTTAGACCTTTGGAAGATTCTTCTCTTAAAACAAAAATATTTGCTTTTGCTGAATCGGTTGGTTATGAAATCAGTAAAATAAGTGTGATAGATGCCTCTAAACGCTCAACTAAACTAAATGCCTATTTTTCAGGGTTTGGTAAAACCAAAAGAATTGTACTCTATGATACATTAATTGAAAAGAGCACTGAAGAAGAAATAGTAGCGGTTTTAGCTCATGAAATTGGGCACAACAAACATAAACACATTATATTTAATCTCTTGCAAACAGTTATCATGATTTCTATTTACATTTTAGGCTTAATGGTCTTTTTGAAACAGGAAATTTTCAGTTTAGCGTTTGGCTTTACGCAAATAAGTTATGGGTTTAACATATTGATATATTTAGTGTTACTATCTCCAATTTTAATGGTTATTAATTTGTTGCTAAGTTATATTTCCAGGAAATTCGAATATCAAGCTGATCACTTTGCCGCTATAAATTATTCAGAAGAGCATTTGATTAGTGCACTAAAAGTTCTCCATAGAGAAAACTTTTCTAATTTAACACCACATCCTTTATATGTTAAGTTTTATTATTCTCATCCACCTCTTTATGAAAGAATTTTTAATATTANNTTTAATATTAAAAATAACAAAAAAGACAAATCCTAGAATTTGTCTTTTTAATGGTTTTATTATTCTTCTAACATTAAAGCTAATATAACTTTATCGGTATCTTTCATACCCTCACTTGCCATTTTACCAACAGCAAGTATAGTTTCATCAGCACTGTTTTTAATAATTCCTGATAAAGGATTATATTGATGATTCTCCATTGCCAGAAAATGTCCGAGTATTGCTGCATCTAAGCCAGTTGCTATCTTAGAAGCGCATGATGGTTTAGCTCCGTCGCAGACAACTCCCGAGACATTAGCTAAAGCGTTGGTTATCGTCATTTTAATCTGTTTGATATCGCCACCGCTTAAATAAGTAAATGTCGCTCCAGAAGAAACTGTTGCGCTAATAGCTCCACAAAAAGCAGAAAGCCTACCTATAAAACTCTTTTGATATATTGTCAACAAGTTTGAAAGGATTAAAGCACGATATAGTTTTTCTTTGGTAACTTTCAAGTGTTTACCGAAGAGTACAACAGGAATAGAAGTTGCTATTCCTTGATTGCCGCTACCAGAATTGGTTATTACTGGTAATGAACATCCACTCATCCTCGCTTCAGAGGCTGAAGCAGTATAAGCCTTAATCTTAGAAAAGATTGATGTATCATGTTTTAAAATGGTTTGTCCGATAGAAACTCCAAAGTCGGTTTCCAACCCCTTTTTAGCTATTGCCATGTTATATTTAATTTGTTTTTCAATTAAGGGTTTAACTTTCTCGATATCAACAGTTTCTGTGAAACGGAGAATATTTTCGATAGTTAAATTTGATCGATTGGTCTCTACACCAAAGTATTCTTTATTACTGTTTTCTTTTTCAAATATCACCTTATTGTTTTTGATTATTTTAACTATGTTTGTATGCAGGTTCTTTATTTCAATATATATATCATCAGTTTTTGTTTTTGCTTTAAGAATAAAATGCAAATTTAAACTAGTCTGTAATATACTCACCTTAACGATATTTTTTAATAATAATTCATTGACTATTTTTAAATGTTTAGCCCTTAAATTAGAGATTACCTCAAGTTCTAAATCAGAATCTCCACCAACAACTCCGGCTAAAACGCTAGCTTCTATGCCAACCAAATTGTTTGTGTTTGGGACTGTTACACAACGAATGTTTTTTATCAAGTTTCCACTGGCTTCAATTTGAATTTCTTCAGGTATCTCTCCTAAAATCTCTCTAGCTTTAGCTCCGGCAAAAGCAATCGCAATAGGTTCTGTACAACCTTTTGCAGGAACTAATTCTTCCTTTAAAATATCTAGATATTCATCTTCAAATTTACATATTTCCATGGTCCACCTTCTTGGAATAATTCTTGTGAATAATCTTAACATATGCATTAAGTTTAGTCAATGAAACAAGAGAGAAAGCATCTCATATTTGGCTTTATATTTTCCTAACTTATGGTATAATATATAGCGACTGATATGAAAGGTGATTAATTAAATGATAATAGGATTTGGTATAATTGGTATTATCTTAGGAATTGTTCTTGTAGCGGTTGTACTTGCTGGTGTTTTTGGTTCTAGAAAAAATAAGAATAATAAAGAAGAAGATTCAAGTAAATTATTGTAGGAGAAATATATATGAATAAATATAAAGAGATAGCGGAAATTATTTTTCCGAATATTAAAAATACAATAGATGACCTTGAAAAAAGATTTCCGAAAAGAAATCTTTCAGCTGGGGCAATTGTTACAAGATTTGCACCCTCTCCAACTGGATTTTTACACACAGGATCATTATTCACTTCTTTGGTGAGTTGGCGTTTTGCTAAACAAACCCAGGGGGTATTTTTCCTGCGCTTAGAAGACACTGATCAAAAGCGTGAAATCAAGGGTTCTGGTGATAAAGTAGTTGAACAATTGATGACATTTGGTATTACTCCAGATGAAAGTTATCTCCATGCTGGTTTGTATGGTCCATATATTCAATCAGAAAGAAAAGAAATATATCATACAGTAATTAAGGCAATGATTGAAAAAGGATTGGCTTATCCTTGTTTTTGCACTCATGAAGAACTAAAGGAAATTCGCAAAGAACAGGAATCAAAAAAGATTCTGCCTGGATATTATCATGAGTATGCTAAATGTAGGTATCTATCAGATGAAGAAGTTATTGAAAAACTTAACAATAAAGAAGACTTTGTTATTAGATTTAAATCGCAAGGTCAATTTGATGAGAAAGTAGTTCTTGAAGATGCTATTAGAGGTAATATAGAGTTTCCGAAAAATATCCAAGATATAGTTATTATGAAAACTGATGGTCTGCCAACTTATCATTTCGCTCACGTGGTTGATGATCATTTCATGAGAACAACCCATGTAACAAGAGGGGAAGAATGGATGCCTTCAGCTCCAATTCATTTGGAAATATTTGAACAACTTAATTGGCAAAAACCAATCTTTTGTCATTTTCCAGTAATTATGAAACTTGACGATGATAAACGTAGAAAATTGTCTAAACGAAAAGATGAAGAAGCAAGTGTTGATTACTTCCTAGAAAAAGGTTATCCGATTGAAGGATTTTTAGAGTATTTAATGACTTTAGCTAATTCTAATTTTGAAGAATGGCGTCTAGCGAACAAACAAAATGATATTTTCGATTTCCAATTAGATTTTAGTAAAATGAGTTTAGATGGAGCTTTATTCGATTTAGAAAAAGTTAAATCAATTTCAAAAGAAGTTTTAGCTAATATGAACAAAAATGATTTTACCGAAAGAGCTTTCGAATATTCTAAAACCTATGATCAAGACCTATATAAAATCATTTTGAAAGATCAAGATTATTTTAAATCAATAATCAATATCGAAAGAGAACAAGAAAAGCCTCGTAAGGACTATGAAAAGTATAGTGATATCTTGCCGATTATTAACTTTTTCTATGATGACTATTATTTTGAATTAACCAAAGATTTAATTTTTAATGAAAGATTCGATAAAGCCTTTTTAATAGAAATCTTATCAGAATATCGCGATCATTTAAACCTCGATTTAGACCAAGAAAATTGGTTTAATGAAATGCGTGAATTGGCATTAGCGAGAAACTTCGCTAAAAGAGCTAAACAATATTTGAATGAACCAGACAAATATGTCGGTCATATTGGTGAGTACGCTGAGATTATCAGAGTGGCGACGTGCGCTAAAACTAGCACTCCAAACTTCTATGATGTCCTTAAAATCATTGGAAAAGAACGAGTCATTGAAAGGATTAATCATACCATTAGTTTGCTAAGCAAATCACAAATTCATCATTAAAGCAAAGGGACAATCCTTCACTTTTTTTATTTAATAATAAATTTATTTTTTTGAGGGATTTTACTTTTTTTTATTTCCTTTATCATATATAATGTTTATATAGTTCTTTAATTCATCGGAAGTTAAATTTCGGTGAGTTATTTTATTACAATTAAACGATAATTTTTTGCTTATCTTGAAAAATATAAAGGAGAATAACGATGACAAAATATGTAGTCAAACGCAACGGAGTCAAAGAAAAATTTGACGTATCAAAAATAGCTAACGCCATGCACAAAGCTTACTTAAGTGTGGGTGAAGAAATCTCTTACAAAGAATGTTTAGAACAAGCAAAATTTATAACTAAAGATTTACTTCAAAACGGTTCAGAAATCTCGATAGAGAAAATTCAGGACTGTGTTGAACTATATCTTATGGACACGAAAAAGTATGAAACAGCAAAAGTTTATATCAAGTATCGTGAAAAACAAAGACTTGATCGCGAAAACCCTTGGAATGATAACGATGAACGCCAGGATATCATCTTATCTAAATACCTATTAGATAATGAAAATAAGAAAGAATTTATTAAAAGAGTCTCAATTAAAAGACCAGCTCTAGAAAAGATATTACGCCATAAAGAGGCTATATTTGGCGGTCGCAATCTTTATGCTATTGGAAGAGAAGGCAATATTACAGGAAGTAATTGTTATGTTACAGAAGATCCTCAAGATAATTTAGAAAGCATATATAAGGTTGACTACCAAATCGCAAGAACATATAGTTATGGTGGCGGACAAGGAATGAATCTGTCTAATATTCGCCCTAAAGGCGCTAAGGTAAACAACAGTTCCAATACGACGCCAGGTGTAATAGTTTTTGCGGAAAAGTATTCACATACAACGTTAAATACCCAACAAGATAATCGTCGTGGGGCGTTGATGTTGGTTTTGAATATCGATCATCCTGATATAATCGATTTTGTCACAACGAAATTAGACTTAAACAAAATTAATGGGGCTAATATTTCAATCGCCTTAACAGATGATTTTATGAACGCTGTTGAAAAAGATGATACTTGGGTCATGAGATTTGAAACACCTTATGAACTTATAGAAAAAAAATTAAAAGCAAGATTATTGTTAGAACTCATCGCTTATTCTGCGCACACCATGGGTGACCCTGGAATTATGTTTATCGACAAGATGAATGACTATCATTTCCTAAGCGAATATGAAGAAGTTAAATTTACAGCTACAAATCCATGTGGTGAACAACCGCTTATGGCTCATGGCTCATGTAATTTAGGAAGTGTAAATTTAAACGCATTCGTAAAAAATCCATTTTTGGATGATGCCTATTATGATTGGGAAAGATTCGATCACGTGATCGAAGAAATGATTTATTCACTAGATGATTTATTGACACTTTTAGGAAATAGACATGCTCTTAAAGAACAAAGAGACCATGTTAAAAAATATCGTGAAGTTGGTCTTGGAGTAATGGGATTAGCGGACTTAGCTTTAAGCATGAAACTTCCATATGGCTCACAAGAATTCTTGGATTTCCTTGATCAGTTAATGAGTAGAATGATTAATCAAGCTGCTAGAGCTACAGCTTTAAACGCTAAAGAAAAGGGAGCGTTCCCAGCTTTTGATTATGATAAAATTTCATCTTCAAGATTCTATAAAACAGTTATTCTTCCTGAAGTTGATGAATTGATAAAAAAATATGGTATGAGGAACTCTAGGTTATTAAGTATCGCTCCAACAGGTTCAATTTCAAATATCTTGGGTGTCAGCGGTGGAGTGGAACCTTTCTTCCAAATTTCTTATACAAGAAGAATTATCTCTTTATTTGAAGAAGAAAAGAAAATAACAGTTTGGGAAAAAACTCCACTCGCTATGGCTAAAGCCTTAAATATCACTCCAGAAGAATTACCGGAATGGACTAAAATTACTTCACAAAATATTAACTTTAATGATCGCGCCAATGTTCAAAAAGTTATTCAAAAATATGTAGATACTGCAATTAGCTCCACTTTCAATATTCCAAACAGCGCGACAATTCAAGATGTTATGGATATTTACACTACTGCATGGCATAAGGATTTAAAAGGAGCTACCGTTTTTAGAGACAGATGTGCGAAAATTGGAATATTATCTGGTTTAAACGCTGAAACTAAAGATCTAAATCCTGGGACACCACCAAAGATGCATATTGAAGAAAGCTGGACCAACAAATTATCTGGAAAGAAAAAAGAATATGTTACTCATGTAATTATTGAAAATCAAGAATACAAACCAGAAAAAATGGAAAGAGAATTATGTCCGATGTGTCACTCGGTTTTAATTAAAAAACAAGGTTGTATTCAATGTAGCAATGATCTCTGTGATTACGAGAAATGCTCGATATAAACGTTTTATAAACCGGCAGATAAAACTGCTGGTTTTAATTTGTATTTTGCGTTATAATAATGATTGCAACCCCAAGTTGACAGGTTGTATACATCTTTACCTAGATTAAATCTTTGTTTAAATGTATTATGATAACAATTTTAAACGAGGAGGATTATATGTACTATAAAAAAATTCGTGAATTAAGAAAAGCTAACAAGCTTTCTCAAGAAGAGTTAGCTAATCGTTTGGGTGTTTCTCGTCAAGCTGTCTCTAAATGGGAAACAGGTATTGTGATGCCTGATATTAACAACCTATTAAAACTATCAGAGATATTTAATGTTACCACTGATTATATTCTTAAAGAAGCTGAAAAAAGTTTTAGTTATTATCCAATAGAATCAAAACCTGAAAGGAAAATTGAAACCTATAAATTAGTAGCTTTAATTTTTCTGCTCATTTCAATATTAACTATTCTTACCTTTACAACCATAAGCATCCTTCAGCCTCATGAGTATCAAATTCCATATGAAGGAAGAAACTACACAGGTTTATTAGCTTATTGGTATTCATATGTAGAAATAAGAATAGGTTTAGTATTAAGTTTAACATTTTTTGTTTTATCGCTATTAACTTTAGTTTTACCAAAAAAACTGATAGATAAAATATTTAATTAATTANNTAATTAATTAAAAACTATATTTTAAAAGACATGGGGAAAATATGGATACATTTATTTTTGCATTAAATGCAGTTTTACCAATTATCCTTTTAATAGGACTTGGATATGTTTTAAAATTAACCGGATTCATCAACGAGAATTTCTTGGATATAGCTAATAAGTTAGTCTTTCGCATTGCCTTACCTGCATTGCTTTTTTTTAATATCTATTCAGTCAGTGGACTTGAAGATATCAATTGGTCAGTGATGCTTTATGCTGCAATCGGCATAATAATTCTTTTAATCATTGGCTTAATCTTTGCGAAAATATTTATTAAAGATCCTAAACAAAAAGGCGTTATTGTGCAAACGACACTAAGAGCTAACTTTGCGATTATTGGTATTCCTTTAGCTGAATCAATCGGAGGAGCTCCTGCGGTTGCTAATGTTGCTTTGATCGCTTTAGTAGGTATTCCTTTAATGAGCGGTATTTCGGTTATTGTGTTATCATTAGCGGTCCATGATAAAACTCTTGGTAATCCAATTAAAATGGCTTTATTAAAAGTTATTAAGAACCCTTTGATAATTGGTGTTGGTATTGGTTTATTTGCTTTATGGATTAGAACTTTCATTCCAATTGATCCAACAACAAACGAATTAGTATTTTCCTTGCAAAACAACCTTAAATTTCTCTATGTTCCAATTAAATGGCTAGGTCAAATAACATCACCTCTAGCTTTAATTGTTTTAGGTGCCACATTTAAATTTAATATAATCAGAGGGTTAAAAAAACAAATAATTTTAGGGACATTTTTGAGGAGTATTATTGCGCCATTAGTTACTTTAGGACTAGCAGTTATACTTGCGCAAAACACAAGACTGTTTAATTTTGACAATAATGTTTATCCAGCTTTAATTTCCCTTTTTGGTTCACCAACCGCCATTACTAATGCAGTAATGGTAAGAGAAATGCATTCAGATGAAAATCTTTCTGTCCAATTAGTGGTATCAACAACCATCGCTTCAATAGTAACGATATTTGCGATAGTAGTAATCTTCAGAAGTTTGGGCTTAATATAAAAAGAAAAGTCATATCAAATTTTGATATGGCTTAAATTTTTAAATATATCTCAGTATTTTCCGAGTCTTTGACAAATACACCTTCAGCTGTCTCTTGATAACTAATATTGTTTTTTTCTAGTTTATTTATTGTTTTGAGATATTTCTCGCAAGTAGGATAACTTAAAGTGAAAGCTTTCATTGCCGGATGATCAGTTATAGCTTTTTTATTCCTTGACCAAGAATTGAGCGCTAAGTGATGGTGATAGTTTTTATCACTCATGAAAACAGCGTTATAAATATCTTCGTTAGTAATATTGAAACCAATAATTTCATGATAAAAATCTTTTGCTTTTGATAAATCATTAACTTGTAAATGCAAATGACCAATAACAGTCTCAACCGGTAGATTTGTCAAAATCTCTAGTTCATCAGTTTCATAGTAAACGCCTTTATAATCAAAAGGTAGGCTGTCCATCTTGATTAAATTATCTTTAATATTCCAATAATTATCGTCTTTATCACAAGCAACTTCAATACCGATATCGTCAGGATCTCTCAAGTAAATTGCTTCGCTTACCAAATGATCAGCGGCTCCGTCAATTGGAATTTGCTTGGCAATTAAATGATGGAGAAATTTGCTTAAGTCTTTTCTCGATGGCAGTAATAATGCAAAATGATATATGTTCATATTATTATTTTTATCAATTGATTTATCCTCATATAACCTTATCAATTCATGTTTGTAATTAGTTGTTAATGAGGTATATTCATTTGTTTCGTTTAAGATGCTAAATCCTAAATCATTAAGGTAGAAATTTAAGCTTTTTTTCAAATCTTTAACAAGCAAATCTACCCTAGATACATGGATTGCATCTTGGTGGTAATAGTAATTCATTTAAATTTCACCCCTTTGATGTTATTATACCTAAAAAAAGTGAAATTACCTTGAGATATGCTTTTATATTTATCTAATAAAAATAAAAAATTAAATAAAAAAAAGTTGCATTTTAAGTAAAACTTTGATAATATATATATCGGCCTTTAATTTAGGATATGCGATTAACCCTTTTATTTGCAAAATGCATAATCCAACAACTTATGGCGACTTATGCGCTCATAGCTCAATTGGATAGAGCGTTTGACTACGGATCAAAAGGTTTCGGGTTCGACTCCTGATG
>DDWA01000021.1:0-21137 GCA_002345425.1 Caryophanales bacterium UBA2298
GAAGTTTTATTTCATCGATCCGTTACCCTGCAAAGAAATAAACTTGATATCGATAACCTTGAACCTAACATACATCTTTTAAAAGCATATGCTGGATCCGATTCTTTATTGATCAACTTCTTAATTGATCAAAAAGCCAATGGAATTGTTATTGAAGCTTTAGGTCGAGGAAATTTACCGCCAAAAATGATTTCCGGTATTGAAAGAGCGATTCAAGCTAATATTCCTATCATAATTTGTTCAAGATGTCCTTCTGGTCGAACCCTTGATTCATATGGTTATGTTGGTGGTGGTAAGTACTTAACTGATATGGGTTGTATCATGGCAACTTCCTTAAATGGTCAAAAAGCAAGAATTTTACTGATGTTAGCTCTAACAAAGTCGTCTGAACGAGAATTTTTAAAGGGATTATTCACAGTATAATAAAAAAAGCCCGTATAAACGAATGTTTATTTGGACTTTTTATTTATTTTATGGCTAAATCTAGGAATATTTATTATATTATATTTTTAGCACTGTTTTTTAGTATTATTCACAAATTAACTATTTTATTCAAATTACTCCTCTTTTTTCTTCTCATCAAGCAATTTGTTGAGATGATTCACCTCTTCTTTGTATCTTTTGTTTAATACATACAAAACGACTCCATAGATAATCCCAACGACAATCATTAGTATATATATCAACCAAGCTGATCTAAAAAGATAAGTTCCAAAGTTATTTCTTATAACAAATAAACTTGGAATGATAATAATGTATCCTAAAATTACATTGACCACTGAATTACCTTTTTCAAGTTTCATAATATAAGTCGCAAAAGATAAAATTATCGAAATAATCAATACTCCAATCTCTAATCTAACAAAGGATAAGCGAATATCTAATCTTCTAAATACAACAGCTGCTAGAATAATGTAAATAATGTTGATGAAAAATAAGAACTTTAAGAAAATACTAATATATTTCTTCATCATTGTTTACCTCCTAGCTTTTCTTTTAAGAGCGGAACATAACTTCTGGATATTTTAATCTTCTCGCCATTAATCAATGTAGCTTCCATTCTACCATTAATGGTAGATTTAAATGATTTAAGCCTTCTAGTATTGACAATCATACTCTTATTCACCCTAATAAACGGAGTGTTGGATAACTCAGACTCTAATTGATAAAGTTTAAGACTTACATCATAAACTCTATTTTTATCATAAGCAAAGGTTTTATTATCAACACTTTCAAAATAGTATATTTGATTCAGAGATAAAGAAAAAGTTTTGTCATTAATTTTACCGAGAATTACAGATTCAAAATATAACAAAGATTTATAAATCTCTTTAACATCTTCATCATCAATTTGTCCTCTTATAATGACTTCTATTTCATCTAATTGTTCATTTTCCTCGACTCTGATCTTCATTTTTAAATCTCCGTATATTCTTCTAATATTGCGATTACTTCCATAATATCTTGATTTGTTTTTTCGAATAACTCAATTCTTAATAATAACACTTCATTAACTTCACCTATTGTTTGGTTAATAATATCAATATCTTCAATCTTATACTGTCCTTTTAAATTGTATATTCTTAAATAAGCTAGGCCTTTTGTATCTAAAAATTCTTGTCGGTATCCTTTAAAAAGTTCTATTTTTTCTAAAATTAAAACTTTATCCTCATCAGTAAGTTGCAACTGAGAATCTCTAAACAATTTAATTAAAGTTCTAAGTTCTTCTTTATTACTTTGGAAAGTCATTCTCTGTTCTTGTAACAACAAATGATTTTCTAAAAAACTTGTTCTCAGTTCAGCAAATTCTTGAAGCGGGTCTAAATCCATTTCAATAAAACTCATATACTCAGATTTTACATCTGTGTTTTCTAAATCAATAACCTCTTGGTAATCTGATTGTACAGTTACTGCCTCAATTTTTCCAATTGCTTGATCTAAATCATTTAGCGTTTTATTGGTTGCGTCACAACCTACCATAAATAATGAAATTACAGCAATTGATAATAATGTTAAATACTTAAATTTTTTCATATAATTCCTCCTTATTTGATGAGCGTATTATATAAAAAATTTTTCCTTCAAGCAATAAATTCACCGGTAAGATGCATTTTTAAACACTTATGTGGTTATCTTAGCATCATTGCCAAAGCGTCTTTAATCAAATCATTAGTCGTTTTCGAGTTATCAAGTTTTTTGATAACTTTTTCAATTTCTTTAGTTTTATATCCTAAAGCAATTAAAGCTTCCTCAACCTCAACCATATTTTGCGTATGGATACTAACATTTTCAAAATCGATTTTACCTTTTAAATCTAAGACGATTTGTTGTGAAGCTTTAGGACCAATCCCTGGAAATTTTTGTAAATACTTAGCATCTCCATCTTCGATAGCTTTTGTAATTGAACCCACTGATCCGCTAGCTAATATAGCTGTTGCACTCTTAGGGCCAATACCATTAACCGAGATTAACTTAATAAACAAATCTCTTTGTTCACTAGATCTAAAGCCATATAAAGCAATATTATCATCGCTTACTTTTTGGTAGATATAAACTGTAACTTCAGATTCAAGGATAAAGTTGAATGGGTTTGGCGTCAATAATTTATATCCTACCCCATTATTATCCAACGTAACGTAATTTGGTGTTATCTCGGTTATTGTTCCTTTGATATAACTGTACATCTAAATCACTCCTCATGAAATTTTTTCAAATAAAATCCATCACATAATATACATATAATGCATATATAACAATAATATTATAACCATATAAATATCAAAATAATATCATATTCATTTTTGAAAATATTAGTCAATAAACTCGTATTCATCTCCAGCAATCACTATCGTATCGCCTTCTTTAGCTCCAGCATTCCTTAAACGATCGTCAAGTCCGGCTTTTCTTAACCTTGTTAGAAAGATAATAACGGATTCATCAGTCATAAAATTAGACTTGTTAAGCATTCTTTCTACCAGTTTACCGCTAACTTCATACCTATTTTCATCTTTCTTATCAATAATGATTTCCGATTGATCATCAACAAAATTATACTCTACATACTCATCAATAACATCTTCTTTTTTATAAAAGAAAGGAGTTTCTTCTAACAATTGAGCTACGCGATAAACTAATTTATCCAGGTTGTCATTTGTCATTACTGAAATAGGAATTATCTCAGTATCATTATCAAAATGCTTTCTAAATTCAGCCAATCTCTCTTCCGCATAATCGGTATCCATCTTACTTGCGACGATAATCTGCGGTCTTTCAAGTAAACTAGGATTATATTCTTCTAATTCCTTATTTATAATCAAAAAATCATTATAAGGATCTCTCAATGATTCTTTAGACATATCAACCATGTGAATTAAAACTCTAGTTCTTTCAATATGTTTTAAAAACTCAATTCCTAATCCTTGCCCTTGAGAAGCGCCTTCGATTAATCCCGGCATATCAGCCAACACGAACGGCTTAACATTATTACGGTTAACTACTCCCAGATTAGGAATAAGTGTTGTAAAAGGATAATCTGCAATCTTAGGACGGGAATTTGACAATATTGTTATTAAAGTAGATTTCCCCACTGAAGGAAAACCAATAATCCCCACATCAGCCAAAAGTTTTAACTCAATATGCAAATTCAATTCAATTCCCATTTCGCCGTTTTCTTGTATTCGCGGCGCTTTATTCTTCGAAGTCGCAAAACCGCTATTTCCACGACCACCATTTCCGCCTTTCGCAATAACTTCTCTTTGACTATGAACAACCAAATCGGCTAACACTTCATTGCTATCAGCATCATATACGGTAGTTCCTAAAGGAACTTTAACTATTACATCTTCTGCATCTTTACCCCGCATATTTTTAGTTTTTCCATTTTCCCCAGCCTTAGCGAAAATATGTTTTTGAAACTTTAAATCCATTAAGGTAGACATGCCCTCATCAGCTTCAAATATTACCGATCCGCCTTTGCCGCCATCACCACCATTAGGCCCACCTAAAGGTACATGTTTTTCTCTTCGAAAAGAGACAATTCCATCGCCACCTTTACCCGATCTAACGACTACATTTACTTCATCTATAAACATTTTTATTTACTCTCCCTTATCTTTAAATAATACCAATTCATAAGCCAATCGATTAATTGATGCTAAATAACCACGGTAGATAAAACCTAACGTTTTTAACATCTTTTGCATTTTCAGATTATCCGGATGAGTATCAATCTTTATTGCAGTATAACCTTCACTTATTCCTTTTTCAACAGAAAAACTTATTAAAGCTTTACCAATACCTTGTCCTTGGTAATTAGGATTAACCAATATTCGATGAACAACCAATGCCTTATTGCTTTCCCAGATAACTTCTTTATAAGCTTCATCATTTTCCGGTAAAATCGAAATCGAACCGACAATGGTTTTATCTGCGAAATAAACATATAATCCTTGCTTTAAAAAATCATCATAGAAATTGTCATAAGCAGGATAGTTGCCTAACCATTGTTTTAATCCGCTATTTAACATATCTTCTCTAACAATACTTGCCAGATTTGCGACAATCGCCAAATCAACTTTACTAGCTAGTTTAATCAATTTGTTTAATTCCATCCTTTGCACAAACTACACTGTATAAAAACTGCTTTTCATATCTTTTTTGAAAGCTCACCTTAAATCTTTCAATAAAACCACCAAAATCCTGCTTTAGAACAAGATTTAAGGTTGAACCACCAAAACCTCCGCCAATCATTCTTGCGCCTAATGCGCCCGAATTTAAGGCCATTTCCACTAATTCGTCCAATAAAGGTGATGACGCCTCATAATCGCCACTTACTGACCAATGAGCCTCTGTCAACAAATTACCTAATTTAACTAAATCATGATCTGCCAAAGCCTTTTTAGCTTCTTTAACTCGATTATTTTCAAATACAACATGTCGCAGTCTTTTCTTTAAAGTTTTATCACTGACATATTTAGTGTATTTATCGATATCTTTATAATCAATATCAGCTAAATAATTAATCGCAAAATGTTTTTGTAAGTGACTTAGAATTTCTGACGTTTCTCTTTGTCTTTCATTATACTTTGACTCAACCAATTTTCTAGTTGTATTAGAATTTATTAAAACAAAGTTAAAATCAGAAAAATCTAAAGGAACTAAATCATATTCCAAAGTCTTTGTATTAAGATAAAGTGCATTATCGCTTTTACCGAACATAATTACAAACTGATCCATAATCCCGCAACTAACGCCAAGAAAATTATTTTCAACCGCTTTGGCTAAATTGACAATTTCCATCATACTTAATTTCAAATTGTATTCATCATTAAAAATCTTCAAAAACAACTCTGATAAAGCCGCACTTGAAGATAAACCACCACCAACAGGCAAATTGCTTGAAAGACAAATATTTATGCCATATCCAAGTTTAATCTCAAGATTCTCGAATTCTTTAATAATCCCTAAGATATAGTCACCGTAATTATCCAACTTTTTAAATCCAAGGTCATCTAAATCAATCGCAACGATACCGTTAATGGAAAAGTTTTCTGAATAAACATTAATTTTCTTGCTGTTGTTTAAATTAACTGCCGCATAGATTCCCTTATCAATACAAAAAGGCATAACTAAACCACCGTTATAATCGGTGTGTTCGCCAATGATATTGACTCTTCCGGGAGCGAAGTACGTTTTATCAGCTTCATAGCCAAATTTTTCACTAAATAAGTTTTTAATATGTTTATTCATATTTCTAAACCTCGCTTTAGTACTATTATACTACATTAAAGATATATTTGCATTTAGCTTCGATTCAAAATCGCAAAAAAAAAGCCTAGTAATTTACTAAGCTTTTATCATACTTATTGTTCTACGCTGTAAACACTTGCTTGTTTTCTATCTCTTCCGATTCTCTCGTACTTAACAATTCCATCAATCATAGCGAATAATGTATCATCTTTACCGATTCCTACATTTTCTCCTGGATGAATTTTTGTTCCTCTTTGACGGTAGATGATTGAGCCAGCTGTACAAAACTGACCATCAGATAGTTTAGCTCCTAAACGACGACCTGCAGAGTCACGACCATTTTTGGTGGACCCAGTCCCTTTTTTCGAAGCTTCAAGTTCAAGTATATTTAGATTAAGTATCACTTAAAACACCTCCAAATTATTCTTTCTTCTTTTATTCGACATTAATATCTGTAATGGCAAGTTTCGTATATGATTGTCGATGACCATTTTTACGATGATAATGCTTTTTAGGTTCGTATTTATAGATAACTATTTTCGGACCCCTACCATTCTTAACTACTGTAGCTGTAACTGTTGCGTTTTTGACATAAGGTTTACCGATTTTTGTTTTATCTCCACCGATCATCAATACTTTATCAAAAGTATATGTATCTTCGGCTTCAACTTCCAATTTTTCAATGTAAATCTCTTGACCTACTTCAACTTTTACTTGCTTACCGCCTGTTTCAATTATAGCGTACATTTTAGCACCCCCTCTTTATATTTTTAAGACTCGCCAAGTTTTGGTAACTTAAAGATAAGTTTTTAAAACCAAGTATGTGCGGTATGCGTTAATCATACGAAAGTATTATACACAAAGACCCACCCTTTGTCAATAAAAACATTCCGTAACTCACGTATTTTACCAGATAAAAAACAAAATATTAAATTATCATAAATCGACTTAACATTTTTATGGTAAAATAGACTTTGAAGGAGTGATTCATATGTATTGGTATCATTATGCTCTCATAATCTTAGGTATCCTTATTATACTCTATTTTTGCCTAAGTTATGACTTTTATCGTAAATTATTAATTCGTTTCAATAAACGACCAAAACAATTGGTCGATCATAATAGTGTGTTTTATCAAAGCTCATACGATTGGTTCACAAAAATCCCTAAAGAAGACGTTTATATTCGTTCCTACGACAGCTTAAAACTTCATGGCATCTATTTACCTTCACACGACAAAAACGCCTCCAACCTCGCAATTGTCATTCATGGCTATCAATCACAAGCAACTGACATGATAATTATCGCAAAACTATACTCAGATCTCGGTTTTAAAGTTCTCATGATTGATTTGAGAGGGCACGGTGAATCAGAAGGCAAATTTACTTCAATGGGTCATTATGAAAAATATGACTTAAAAAAATGGCTTAACTTCTCTCTACGAAATTACGGAGCTAATTCAAACATTTTATTGCATGGTGTTTCTATGGGCGCAGCTATGAGCATGCTGGTAACTGAACTAAAGATTAAAAATAACCTTAAGTATTTAGTCCTTGATTCTGGCTTTACCATCTTTTCAAAAAGCTTAGCTTATAGTCTAAAAAATAAGTTATTAAAAATCTTTTTACCAGGGGTATCAGTTTTCACATATATGTTTCATCGTTATACTTTAAAGGGTATTGCGCCAATCAAGTCAATAAAAAGATCGAATATACCTTTCTTAATAATCCATGGTGATCAAGACCGTCTAGTTCCACTAGCAATGGCAAAAGAACTTTACGAAAGTTCGCCCACCAGTAAAAAAGATCTCTTAATAATTGAAAATGCTCCTCATGCTAAAGCCTTTGAAATTAATAAAGATCTAGTAACTAAAACCATTATTGCTGATATATCAGACATCTTTAATATCAAAAAGTCATTCATTAAAAACTACGATCAAAACTAACAGGTCAAGATTTGACCTGTTTTATTTTATCTTTTAATATAAACTCTCGCTTCATAAGGCTTCATGATATTATCCATCAACTCTTGATAATTACATAAAAGCAACTCATCTTTAAGAAAATCATAATCTTTAATCTTCAATACTTTTTTACTGAAATTACAAATCACAAAAAGTTTTTGATTATTCAGACTTCTTTGATAAGCATATAAGTTCTTATTTTTGTAATCAATATCTTGATAATCACCATAAACAATTATTTCTTCATCATGTCTTAATTTAATTATCGTTTTGTAATAGTCTAAGATACTGTTATCTTGCTGCTGGCTAGATAAGACATTGATAGTTTGATAATTTTCGTTAACTTCAATCCAAGGACTTACTTTAGAAAAACCCGCATATTTAGTGTTATCCCACTGAAAAGGAGTTCTGGAATTATCTCTCGACATATGCTTTATTTTCTTCATCATTCGTTTATGACTTAACAGTAACTTTCTTCCAAGTTTATAAATATTATGAGTTTCGATATCTTTATATTGAGTTAAATTTTCAAAGCTTGCATTCGTCATGCCAATTTCTTGTCCTTGATAAATAAACGGTGTTCCTTGTTGAAAGTAAATCATTGTTGCCAGCATTGTCGCTGACTCATAATAAAATCTTAAATCGCCGAACCTATTAATGCTTCTTGATTGATCATGGTTTTCCAAATACAAAGTATTCCATCCATTAAGCTCCCTTTGCCATTTAGATAATGGTTTTTTCATATTAAAAGGTTTAAATTTCTTAATAAACCATTTAACGGCATGATTATCCGCGGCCATATGATCAAATTGAAAGACCATATTCAACTCTTTTCTTTCAGGATTCACTAAATCACTGGCAGTTTTAGGATTAACAAAAACTGTCTCTCCGACAGTAAAACAATCATATTTAGAAAAAACCTCTTCATTTAACTCTTTAAGATATACATGTAAATTAGGATTATTGAAATAATGCTCACTACCTTTAAGTATTAAACGAAATTTCCCGTTTGGATGCTCATTGTTTTTTGCAATTAAATTAATCACATCGCATCTAAAACCGTCAACACCAAGATCAAGCCAATATTTTATCATTTCTTTGATATCGTTTCTTACTAATTTATTGTCCCAATTTAAATCAGGTTGTCCTTTAGCAAAAAGATGCAAATAGTATTCTTCCCTAGTTTCCGAATAACTCCAAGCTTCACCGCCAAAAAAAGAAGACCAATTTCTTTTCTTATTTTCCCAGTGGTAATAATCCGTGTATTTACCTTCTTTTGCTTCCGAAAGTTTAAACCATGCATGTTCACTTGAAGTATGGTTGATAACCAAATCCATAACTAACTTAATATTTACCTCATGCAATTTCTTAATTAGCTCCAGCATATCTTTCATTGAACCAAATTCCGGATTGATTGCTTGATAATCAGATATATCATAACCATTATCTTCCATCGGCGATTTATATACAGGTGATAACCAGATAATATCTACACCTAATTCTTTAAGATAATGAATTTTCTTGATAATTCCTTGAATATCACCTAAACCATCATTATCACTATCAAAAAAACTTCTCGGATAGATTTGATAAACTACACCTTCTTTATACCAAGCTTTTTCCATACCATTTCACCTCAATTTATAATACCTATTATATCAAAAGATTATAAATAAATATTAAGCCAAATAAAAAAAGCCAACTTTAATTGGCTTTTTTACAAATGGCGACCCGAAAGGGACTCGAACCCCCGACCTCTAGCTCCGGAAGCTATTGCTCTATCCAACTGAGCTATCGGGCCAATAGCAAAAAAACATGGCGACCCGGAAGGGATTCGAACCCCCGACCGACGGCTTAGGAAGCCGCTGCTCTGTCCTGCTGAGCTACCGGGTCAATTTTATTAAAAAGAAAAAGTCAGTTACCTGACTCTAGAATTATTTTAATAATGGCGACTCGGAAGGGATTCGAACCCCCGACCGACGGCTTAGAAGGCCGTTGCTCTATCCTGCTGAGCTACCGAGTCACACGCACTAAATATTATAATATGATAGGGTCAGTTTGTAAAGAAAAAAGTTTATATTTTTTTGTTTGTTAAGTCTTATTTTTGTAATATCCTTTAATAAAAATATAATTACCTTATCTGCTTAATTTTTCTTTCAATCGCAATTTTAACATTTTCAGGAACAAACGGCGTGACATCGCCACCAAAAAGTGCTAATTCTCTAACTGATGAAGAAGAAAGAAAAGAATACTTACCTTGTGTCATCAAAAAAACGGTATCAATATCAGGACTGATTTCATGATTAAAATTAGTCATTTGAAACTCATAATCGTAATCGGTAACTGCTCTTAAACCTCTTAAAATATGTGAAGCCCCTAAAAGCTTACAATGTTCGACCGTTAATTTGTTCGATTTAATAACTTCAATATTTTTAATATCTTTAATACTTTCTTTTACTAATTCGACTCTTTCATCATCTGAAAAAAGCGTTTTTTTATTAGGATTTATCGATATTGCAATATAAAGCTTATCGAAAAGCTTAGCGCCTCTAGTGATAATATCTAAATGACCATAAGTAATTGGATCAAAACTGCCTGGGTAAAATCCGATTTTCATAGTTTTAAATCTCCTTTTTTTGATAAAGCGTAAACTTTGAATAACCTAATTCTTTTTCTTTAAAAACAATCAAGTCTTGGTAACTTCTCGGTAAAGATAAAGTATTTTCTGACTCTAGAACAATTATACCATTATCACTTAACAATTGTCTAGACGCGATTATATTCAATAAATCTTCATAGCGATTAAGTTTATAAGGCGGATCAGCGATGATTAAATCATAACGATTTGAAGTTGTCTCTAAAAACTTGAATGCATCTTGCTTAAAAACATTTCCGACATCACTTTTAATATCTAAACTCATTAAATTTTCTTTAATAACCTTAACAACTTGAAAGCTATTCTCTATGAAATCACATGTTTGAAAGCCTCTACTTAAAGCTTCAATCCCTAAAGCGCCGCTACCCGCAAAAAGATCTACTGCCTTGCCACCATCAAAAAATTGTCCTAAAGTATTAAAAAGAACTTCTTTGTTTTTATCGGTAGTTGGTCTCGTAGAATCAGTTTTGACTTCTTTTAGTTTTCTTGATTTATAGATTCCGCTGATAACTCTAAGCATGTTATACACCTTTAAAAAAATTAGTAAAAAAATGCACTTAATCAGTTGGAAATCACTCTGGCAGACTACATCCACCTCTACGTGGGCATCTCTTGTAAGTCCCTTAGGATTCCTAAACTAGCTAGGCATTCAACACAGAACGAACCTCGATTCCCTTTTAAATACTGTGCGTCGCGAATGAGTGATTTCCAACTAACTAAGTACAATTTAATTATAGTATATACTATAATTATTGTCAACTGCCCTACCACAAATTAAAAAAAGAAAAAAAAGAGCCTGATCTTAATCAGACTCTTATTCAAAAAGTTTATTTATCTAGGGTTCTTAATGTTAGCGTGAGCCGCAGCTAAACGAGCTATTGGAACTCTAAATGGAGAACATGAAACATAATTTAAACCAACATTATGACAGAAATCAATTGATGCTGGATCGCCACCGTGTTCACCACAGATACCTAATTTAATCTTAGGTCTTGTTGCTTGACCGCCTTTAACAGCTAATTCCATTAACTTACCAACGCCTTTAACGTCTACGTGCGCAAATGGATCGCTTTCAAAGATTTTCTTGTCATAGTAATCAGCTAAGAATTTACCAGCGTCATCTCTTGAGAAGCCAAATGTCATTTGTGTTAAGTCATTAGTTCCGAATGAGAAGAATTCTGCTTCTTTAGCAATTTCATCAGCCAATAATGCAGCACGAGGAATTTCAATCATTGTTCCGACAGAGTATTCAAGTTTAACTCCAGCTTCCTTAATGATTTCATCAGCTACTTTAACAACAATGTCTTTGATGTATTTTAATTCTTTGATTTCGCCTACAAGCGGAATCATAATTTCTGGAACAACTTTTAAGCCCTTCTTAGAAACTTCAATAGCTGCTTCAATCACAGCACGTGTTTGCATTTCTGCGATTTCTGGGTAAGTGATTGATAAACGCACACCTCTATGGCCTAACATTGGGTTAGTTTCATGTAAGCTTTCTACAGTTGCTTTTAAGTCATCAAATGTCAAACCCATTTCTTTAGCTAACTCTTTAATATCATCATCTTCAGTTGGCAAAAATTCATGTAATGGTGGATCCAAATAACGAATTGTTACTGGATGACCATGCATTTCTTCATAAAGACCAACGAAGTCTTCTCTTTGCATAGGTAATAATTTGTTTAAAGCTTTTTGTCTTTCTTCAACAGTATTAGAAACAATCATTTCTCTCATAGCTTTGATTCTTTCGCCTTCAAAGAACATATGTTCTGTACGGCATAAACCAATACCTTCAGCACCGAAATCATAAGCAACTTTTGCATCTCTAGGATTATCAGCATTTGTTCTAACTTTTAAAGCTCTGAACTTATCTGCCCAACCCATCAATTTAGCAAAATCACCGCTTACTGTTGCGTCCATAGTCTTAACTTGTTCACCGTAGATATTACCAGTTGAACCGTCTAATGAAATATAGTCGCCTTCATAATATTTCTTACCGTTAACTTCAAAATATTTCTTTTCTTCGTATACTTTAACGCTACCAGCACCAGCAACACAGCAAGTACCCATACCTCTAGCAACAACCGCTGCATGAGACGTCATACCACCACGACTAGTTAAAACACCGCTAGCAACAACCATACCTTCGATATCTTCTGGAGAAGTTTCTTGTCTTACAAGTATAACTGGTTTGCCATCTTT
The DNA here is from genome assembly GCA_002345425.1 of Caryophanales bacterium UBA2298. Classification (GTDB taxonomy): domain Bacteria; phylum Bacillota_I; class Bacilli_A; order Izemoplasmatales; family Hujiaoplasmataceae; genus UBA2289. The sequence continues at coordinate 12,570 of DDWA01000021.1, forward strand.
AGCCATTTCCGCAGCTCTTTCAGCTGTGAAAACCGCTCTACCTGTAGCTGCACCAGGAGATGCATTTAAACCTTTAGCAATAATATGAGCATTCTTTAAACTTTCAGGTTCAAACTGTGGATGAAGCAATGAATCCAACTGTGCCGGATCAACTTTTAATACTGCTTCTTTTTCAGTAATTAAACCTTCTGCTACCATATCAATCGCAATCTTAAGCGCTGCTTGAGCAGTTCTTTTACCATTACGAGTTTGTAACATATATAATTTACCTTTTTCAATAGTAAATTCCATATCTTGCATATCTTTATAATGTTGTTCCAATTTATGAGAAATTTCTCTAAATTGTTTATAGATTTCTGGATTATCTTGTTCTAATTCAGAAATTGGTTTAGGTGTTCTAATTCCAGCAACAACGTCTTCACCTTGTGCATTGAACAAGTATTCACCATAAAATTCATTTTCACCAGTAGATGGATTTCTTGTAAAAGCAACACCAGTACCACTGTCCTCACCCATGTTACCAAAAACCATTGCTTGAACGTTAACTGCTGTACCCCATTCATAAGGAATGTTGTTTAATCGACGATAAACGTTAGCTCTTGGGTTGTCCCATGATCTGAAAACCGCTTCAACAGCACTGATTAATTGTACTTTAGGATCTTGTGGGAATTCTTCGCCTTTAAGTTCTTTATATCTAGCTTTAAAACCAGCAACGATTTCTTTCAAGTCATCAGCTGAAAGATGAGTATCTTCTTCAATACCTAACTCTTCTTTCTTTGCATCAAAAATTGCTTCGAAATTGCTCTTTGAAATTTCCATAACAACATCAGCGAACATCGTAATGAAACGACGATATGAGTCATAAGCAAAACGTGGATTGTTAGTCAGTTTTGCTAAACCCTCAACAGCTGCATCATTTAAACCAAGGTTAAGGATTGTATCCATCATCCCTGGCATAGATGCTCTAGCTCCTGAACGTACTGAAACTAGGAATGGATTTTCGTTATCGCCAAACTTCTTACCAGCGATTTTTTCTGTTTCTTTCAAAGCTTCATAGATTTGATCGATAATTGTGTCATTGATACGTCTACCATCTTTATAGTATTGAGTACAAGCTTCAGTTGAAACTGTGAACCCTTGTGGTACAGGCATACCAAGTTTTGTCATTTCCGCAAGGTTTGCACCTTTGCCACCAAGAAGGTTCTTCATAGTAGCGTCTGCTTCTCTAAATAAATAAACAAATTTAGTCATAATTAATTCCTTTCTTTTTTAACTTATATTATATTTAAATAACCGTAAAGATTATAACAAAAAACCATCTAAAATTCAAATTAAAACGCTTTTTAATACAATGATAACGCTATAATTTGTTAAAAATTGGTTGTGCCTGTTTTTTGATATAGAAAAATACCACTGCAAACAGAGCAATATTAAGCAAAGCATCCAAGAATATTATCACTTCAAAACTTTGACTATCTCTCAGGTAATAATAGATAACAGCATTAACGGTCAAAATCAACCAAGTTGAAAACATCCCTAAGATTGCCCCTAAACTTTGTTTGACAACTTCTGTTTCATTAACATAATTGAATTTAGGAAAATGCAAATTAACAATCGATCCTAAACCAGAACTTAAGAAACACAAACTTACCAAGTAAAGAACCATAACCAACATATTGACAAATTCAAAACTCAATGCTAAACCAGACATAAAAAGTGCAAATAATGCCAAAGGCAAAGTTAAAATGATGTTAAACAACATTTTTCCAAACATCACAGTTTCCGCTTTAATCGGTAAAGATTTCAATATCCAAAAATTCTTTCCTTCTAAACTTAAACTAATTGCCGAAGTAAAGACAGTTGATATTAAAAATCCCAGCATCAATAATATGATAGCTTCAAAACCTAAACCAATCCCAGAGAAAACATCGATATAAGCAAGTAAATCTTCCTTGAAAATCAAAATCGCTACTCCACCAATAGCCATCATGATCGGTCCAAAACCAGAATTGAAAACATAAATTGTAACATTAAAGAATTTTTTAACTTCTTTATCAATAATATTAACAATGATATTTCTTCTTTTAGATATGACAGTTTTCTTAGAAGTTCTCACTCTTGTAGACATACTCATTTGATTAGTCTTAACTACCATTTTTTCAATTAAGAAAACAAAGCCAACTAAAAGAGCAACACTTACGCCTATCAAACCAAGCAATGCTAAAACATTCAATTCATCTACTGCTAATTTAAACCATTTGCCAGTAATGACATATTTAGATATACCAGTAAAGAAATCCATTTGCCCAGTTAAAGGACTATCACCGCTAAAATTCATACTCATAGAAAAATACATAATACCTAAGAAGAAAGTAAACATCAAGATAATATTCAAAGCTTTTCCATATCTAAAATTAGCTGAGAATCGAGCTATCAAAAGGCTTGCGAAAGAAAAGATGACCAATGGCAATAAAGGAATCAAAAACAACGATATAATCAAAAAGATTAATTTTATTACATCAAAGCCACCATGATAAAAATAACTGAAAGCAATCGGAGACACAATCATAAAGACTGTAAGATAGATAAAAGCTAACATAACAGTCAATTTAGCCAAGATAATCGTTCTAGATTTTATCGGTAAAGGTTGTAATATATCAAAGTCTTTATAATGGAATAAATATCCATTAGCTCTAAACAAAACAAAGAAAACCGATAAAAATGTCGCATATACAAAGACGAAATCCAATAATATATAGGTCATGTTAACTTCGCTTAAGATTCTGCCAAAGTCAAAAAACAAATAACCGAAACCGAGAAGAATAGAACCAAATCCATAAATAATTGCAATAATAATCAAAATTGCTTTAATTTTAGAAGTTTTGATATCAGTACCTAAAATCCTTTTTAAAGAAAGATTCTCCTTAAAAAAGACCTTCATCAATTTAAAATACATCATGATTCTTTCAACAACTCGATGAAAATATTTTCTAATGACTGATCTTTAATAATATCTTCGGTTCTACCGTCAGCCACTATCTTGCCATTTTTAATAATCGCAACTTTATTACAAAGTTTTTCCGCAACTTCTAAAACATGAGTCGAAAAGAAAATTAATGATCCTTGTTCAACCAATTCATGGAATACTTCCTTCAACAAATAACTAGCCTTAGGATCTAAACCAACAAAAGGTTCATCTAAAATCATAACTTTTGGTGAATGAATCAGCGCACTCATAATTACAACTTTTTGTTTCATCCCATGAGAATAACTAGAAATTGGATTATTCAAAACTTCATCAATTTCAAACATCTTTGCATATTTATTGATTAAATTTCTTCTTCTTTCTAAATCTACATCATAAGCATCTGCGATAAAATTTAAATACTGAATTCCGCTTAAAGACTCATATATATCGGGATTATCCGGTATATAAGCCATAATCTTTTTAGCTTCGAGATTATCTTTAACAATCGATTTTTCAAAGATACTTATTTCACCTTCATCGAAATTTAAAATTCCCGCAATCGATTTTAACAACGTGGTTTTACCGGCACCATTATGACCGATGAAGCCATAAATATCTCCCGGTAAAATCTCAAGATTAATCTTATCAATCGCCAGTTTCTTTTGATCGTATGATTTTGATACACTTGTAATTTTTAGCATTTTTTACCTCCGTATTTAATTATATAATACACCACTTAAAATGTAAATAATCAGACGGTTATTAAAAATAATAACCGACTGAAAACATTTATCCTTGATTTTTATTCCCTGTTTATTTATAATATTTTATATGCTCCTATAGTTTAATGGTAAAACGCAGCAATGGTAATGCTGAAATTCTAGTTCGATTCTAGGTAGGAGCACCATCATAAACAAAAAAAGTCAGCGCGAGCTGACTTTTACTTATCTTATCGTTTCTCCAGAAGCAACCTTCTTATTAATAATTTTATTTAATTCTGATCCTTGGAAGATTCTAACATTGCGACCGATTTCCATATTTTCAGGAACTTGCAAATGTTTCCCAAGAACTGTAATTCCGGTATCAAGAAGTTCTGGGTGCTCTTTATTAGGTGTATAGTCACTACCATAACCAATCTTAGCATTAGCGCCGATAACAGTATGCTTATCAATGATACAATTTTCTACCGTCGCTCCCTGCATGATTTCAACGTCGTTCAAAATTACTGAATTTTTAACCTTGGCAAACGGATGAACGATTACTCCGGGACTTAACACACTTCTTTCAACTTCACCAGCCACAATCGCACCATTCGATAACAATGCTTGCGTAATCTTTGCTTTTGAACCAACTTTTACAGCTGGTAACTCTTCTGACCTTGTATATATTTTCCAACTAGGGTCATACATGTCGAGTTGAATCTTATCAACTGTTTCAATCAAACCTAAATTAGTTTCTAAATAAGAGTCATATGTTCCGACATCTTTCCAATAACCATGGAATTTATATGCAAAAACTGGTTGTTCTTTAATCATCTTCGGAATAATATGCTTACCAAAATCCAAATCCTCTTGGTCCATAGTTCTTAAATAGTGAAGTAAAACGTCAGTATTAAAAACATAAATACCCATAGAAGCCATAGTTAAATTAGTTTCTTTCGGTTTTTCCACAAAATCAGTAATCTTTAAATTTTCATCAGCTCTCAACATTCCAAAATGATGAGCGTCCTTAGGATCAACGATATTAACTCCAACCGTTAAAGCAGCGTTATCGCTAATATGCTTATCAATCATCTTCCGATAGTTCATCTTGTAGATATGGTCTCCAGAAAGAATTAAAACATATTCCGCTTTAACTTGTTCAATATAATGAATGTTTTTCCTTACCGCATCTGCGGTACCCATATACCATTCGTTATGAGGCTGTAAAAGCGTTACTTTTGAATCTCTTCTATCCAAATCCCATGGCTTACCAGAACCAATGTGGTCATTCAAAGAAAAAGGTAAATATTGAGTTAAAATCGCAATATCATAAATCCCTGAATTTGCACAGTTACTCAATGTAAAATCAATGATGCGGTACTTACCCGCAAATGGTACAGAAGGTTTAACCCGATTCTCAGATAAAATATCAAGTCTGGTTCCTCTACCACCCGCAAGAATTAATGCCAATACTTTTTTCATACATTACCTCTTTCCATTTATATAATTTGCTTATAACCTTTACCAATTAATAATTTCCCTAAGCCATTAACAAAATTCTTGTCAGCTCCCCAAGAAAATTTAAACAATAAACCTTGGCCAGCACCGCTACTGATAACTTCAATATTACTTGTCTCTTCATCACCAACCACTAAAACACTTAAACTTGCTCGGTTAGCGGCTCGATAATAATACTTTTCAAAGACAAACATATATACTTGAAAATTATCTCTGTTATATCTTGATTCGCCAACCAATTCTACTGTAATACCGAGATTGTTAGCTTCTCTTTTGATAAATGCGGCTGTTTCTGAAACATTGAAATTACCTTGAAATTTAGAACTAGCCATTAAAATTTCTCCTTAACACGTCTTTATAAACTTCTTTATATGCTTTCGCTGATTTTTCCCAAGAGAAATCAGAATTCATAGCATTAATAATAATCCTATCCCAAACCAACTTATCCATTTCATAAATATGCAATGCATATCTAATTGAATGCATCATATCATGGGCATTAAAATTAGTGAAACTAAAGCCATTGCCCTTCTTTTCATATTCATTAAAAGCTTCGATGGTGTCAACTAAACCACCAGTTTCTCTAACAATCGGAATCGTACCATATTTTAAAGAAATAATCTGACCTAATCCACAAGGTTCAAACTTTGATGGCATCAAGAACATATCACTCCCTGCATAAATCATATGCGCTAATTTATTGGAATAACCTAAATGAACTTTTACTTTGTCTGGAAAAGCTTTTTCTAAATTACGGAAATATTCTTCGTAAAAATCTTCACCGCTGCCTAAAAGGATAAAAGTGAAATCGTCATTTAAAAGCATTTCTTGAAAAACTCTTTGAATCAAATCGATTCCTTTTTGATTAACCAATCTAGAGATCAGTGATATAACTGGTCTTTCTAAATCAAAGTCAACTTTCAAAGTTTTGAATAAAGCTTCCTTATTCTTTCTTTTTCCAACTTTAAAATCATCAATCCCAAAATTATAACTTATTAAACTATCTTTTTCGGGACTAAATTCTTTATAATCAACACCATTTAAAATCCCAATAACGTCACTACCTCTTTGTTTAAGTAAATTCTGCATGCCATATCCATAATAATCAGTCAAGATTTCTTGAGCGTAATTAGGCGAAACAGTCGTAATGATATCAGCACAAACAATCCCTGATTTCAAGAAATTTAAATGACCATCAAACTCAAACTTTGAATCATATTCCATGTTGAACAATCGATAATCTTGTAAAGGGAAAACCCCCTGATAAGCCAAATTATGAAGACTTAAAACCGTTTTAATCTTATAATTACGGTATTTATTCTTCAATAACAAAGGAATCATTGCTGTATGCCAATCATGTACATGAATAACATCAGGAATAAAATCAATATGTTTCAAACTAGCTAAAACAGCTAATTGAAAATAAGCAAATCTTTTACTCTCATCTCCGTAATTATAAACATTATCGCGTGAGCCAAAATAAAATTCATTATCGATAAAGTAATATAATATATTGCCCTTCTTTAACGATTTAACCCCAACATATTGTTCATCAAATTCAAAATCAAACTTAAAACTAGCAACATCTTCTACTTGATCGCGATATTTTTTAGGAATACTTTTATAGAAAGGTAAAATTACACGAACATCTGAACCCCGTAAACGTTTAACTTCATTTGGTAAAGAACCGACAACGTCAGCTAACCCACCAATTTTTACGTAAGGTGAACATTCAGCACTTACATGTAAAACTTTAATCATATTATTCCTCCCCTATATTTATATTATACCAAAATTAAATAACATTTGTCATTTCACTGGCCAGAATTTTATCATTTCTTTTTTATAAACTGAATAAACGATATAAGATGTCTCCATCAATAACAATAACAACAAGAAACTCGGTACAGTGAATTCTACCAATTTAAAGAACTCTCTTAAACCCGGAAAAGTAAAAGCAAAAATACTGATAACAGCTGAAGCTAAAATCATCACGGTTTTTCTAATATTCAAAGGATGAGAAACATTAACTAAAACCAACCAATAAGCAAATGTTGCGGCAATAATACCAACAGTAGAAATTTCTTTTTCATCTAAAAGATTAAACGCTGATGAAACCCAATACACAGCTAATAGATTTGCAATGATAATTAAAGCCCCCGGCAATACATTCTTCATCACATTCTTGATAAACACCCCATCAAAACGTCTGTTATTAGGTTCTAAAGCAATTATAAAGGACGGTACACCAATTATGAAGGTTTCAATAATAATCATCTGTACAGGCTCAAAAGGATAGATTCTTGTCGTAAACAACAAAATGAATGTCAGGATAATTGTATAAAGCGTTTTAACTAAATATAATACGGAAGCTTTTTCCATATTGGAAACAATCTGTCTACCTTCTTTAACAACTTTAGGTAAAGATGCAAAATCATCGGTCAATAAGACAAAATGCGAAATGTTTCTCGAAGCGTCAGTTCCACTAGCTAATGAAACAGAAACATCCGCTTGCTTTAAAGCTAAAACATCATTAACCCCATCACCGATCATACAAACTTTTCGACCATGATTTTGCAAATGTTCAATCAAAAGTTTCTTTTGATGCGGTTTAACCCTTCCAAAAACATTATAATTAAGTGCAATTTGTTCTAATTCACTATCTTTGACATCTTCAAGCGAGATAAACTTATCAGCATCAATTACACTAGCACGTTTAGCAACTTCACTTACCGTCATCGCATTATCACCAGAGATAACTTTCACATTAACAGCTGAACTATTAAATTTTTGAATTGTCTGAATCGCACTTTCTCTAATTTTGTCATCGATGATAACAATTGCCACTGGTATAACTTCACCAGAAATCTTATCATCCTTAATTTTACCTACTTCTGCCAGCAACAAAACTCTTTTTCCTTGAGCTGCATATGACTCAACTTGTTTTTTAATCTTGACATATTTTGCCTTATAAATCATTTCTGGAGCTCCAAGTGCAAAAGTGCCCTCTTTGAAACTTACCAGTGAATATTTATTTTGCGAATCAAAATTTACTACTTCAATCACTTTATACTTTAAATCATTACCAAAGTAATCGTTCAAAGCTTGAGCCGTTTGATTTCTATCTTTTAAAGCATTATTCATCGAACTAATAATTTTCTTGATAACATCATCACTGTAGTTATCAATATTAACTGGCGGTTTAGTAATTCTTTCAAACTTTTCAACATTCATTGTTCCATCAGTAATCGTACCCGTTTTATCCAAACAAAGCGTATCGACTCTCGCTAAAGTTTCAATTGAATAAAGTTCTTGAACTAAAGTCTTATGTTTTGCTAGCTTTATAACTGATGTCGCAAAAGTCATAGTAGTTAATAGAAA
>DDWA01000021.1:21286-30623 GCA_002345425.1 Caryophanales bacterium UBA2298
TAAAGTTTTTACCTTCGACTGCAAAGACTCAATATAATTATCTTTTCCAACGGCTGTAGCTCTTACAAATGCTTCACCATTTATCACATAACTGCCGCTTAACAAACTATCGCCAACTTGTTTAACAATTGACTTTGATTCCCCTGTAAGATTAGCTTCATTTACAGAAATTACGCCATTTTCCACAATACTATCGGTAATTATTTGTTTACCAGCACAAAGCATAAAAATATCGTCGATTACAATTTCATCGACTGAAACATCTATTGTTAAACCTTCTCTAATCACTGTCACTTTTGAATCAGTTATCAAAGAAAGGTTTTTTATAATTGATCTAGCTTTAAATTCTTGAAAAATCCCAATTAAAGTATTAGCCAAGGCAATAACCACGAACCACATATTTTCATAACTTTTTATCGATAATAACAATAAAGCGATGATACTTAATATCAAGTTAAAATAAGAAAAGAGATTACTGCTAATAATCTGCCAAGGACTTTTAAGATTCGATTTTATGGATTTGTTAGTTTTTCCCTGAGCGATTCTCTCATTGACTTCTAAAACACTCAAGCCAAATGGTTTATATTCGTTAGTTTTCTTTTGTTTAGCCAATTTTATCACCTGAAGTAATTATATCAAAATAATTTACTTCTGACAACGCAAGAAAAAAAAGAACACTAAAATTTAGTGTTCAAAAATGCTATCGCCGATAAACTCCCTTAAAAGCGAATCTTTAGGGACGTATAAACCGTCAATACTATTAAAATATTTCAAGAATTTCAATAAACGATTAGCTTGAATGAAATGATGGCTTCCCTTTTCAATATGCTTCAAAGCATTCTCTGCATAAGTTTTAAGAACGGCAAATTCATAAGTTAGTTCTGAATTAAAGATATAATCAGCGTTTTCAATATGCGGATAAATCCACTTATATTCGCCTCTTCTTACCGATGGCCACATATCAAGGGTTTCTTCTGGAGTTGTATTTCTAAATTGCAAATCACGCACAATTCTTCTCAACAATCTTAAATCAGTTAAATTAATCGGATTATTGTTGTCAATATTGATTTGCGTAAATGGTGAAATATATATTTTAAACTTCTTATCATCAGGAATACTCTTTGATAATTCATTGTTAAGTGCATGAATTCCTTCAATAATGATTGGTGTCTTTTTATCAATCACAAAAGCATCGGTCATCCTTCGTTTCTTTACTTTAAAATCGTAATAAGGTAAAGTAACACTTTTACCGGCAATTAAATCTTGCATATTTTGATTGAATAATTCAATATCTAAAGACTTAAGATGTTCTAAATCAGGTTGGCCAAATTCATCAAGCGGTGCTTGTTCAACCGGCAAATAATAATTATCGATAGAGATCATAAGCGGTTTTAACCCCTTAGCTTTTAAAGCTAATTCCAATCTTCTTGAGAAAGTTGTCTTTCCCGAAGATGAAGGACCGGCAATCGCAATAAGACGAATATTGTCTTGTTTCGTAATTAGATCAGACAATTCTTCTAACTGCTCCACATGGCGATTTTCACAACTATTTACAAACTCTTGCACATCGCAATTTTCAATGCATTTATTCATTTTATAGATCATATCAACACCAAGATTAACTGCCCAGTTTTCACTTTGATTTAAAACATTGAAAAACTTTGGTGAGTCTGAAAATTCAGGAATTTCTCCCTTTTCTTCTCTTCTTGGATACTGAACTAAAAATCCAGGGTTAAGATAATGCATTTCAAAATCTTTTAAATACCCAGTTGAAGGCACCATATAGCCATACATATAATTTTTATAACCATCACATTTATAGATATTAACTGCTTCCTTCCGGTATTCTAAAGTATTGACCTTATCCTCATAACCCATGGTTTCATAATATTTCTTTGCCTCAGCAATCGAAATCTGTTTTCTGGTAATATCAAGATCTTCTTCAATAATCTTATCCATCTCTTTTATAATTTCATCAAGCATCTCTTTGTTGATATCGGTATTAATCGCTCTTCCATAAATTCCCATGGAAATGCTATTAGAGAACTTAATTTGCATTTTCGGATAAATTCTAAAAGCTGCCATACATATCAAAAAACGCATACTAGTTGCGTAAATTCTCGTTGAATCATAGAAAGAATAATCTAGAAATTCGATTTTAGCATCATAACTTACTCTATAAGACAATTCCCTTAAACGGTTATTAACCAAAGCTGCATAATATGTCCCTGGATAATTTTTAACCAAGTCTTTTAAATAAACAGGATTGTTAAATTCAAGTGTTTCTTTATCAATTGTCAGTTTCAATTTTAATCACCTCAAAAATTTAGAGTGTATTACTATTTTACTACTTTATCTAAATTTTTCAAGAAAAAAACATATTGTAAGTAAAATCAAATGATTTATTTTTAACTATTTGATATAATATATTTAAAATTACAGGAGGTGAACAATGTTTTTGGCAGACTTTTTTACAACCATCGGCATGGATGAACAACCAATAAACTATTTTTTTGGAACTTATCATCTCCTATATTTCTTACTGTTTTTTGTTTCTTTTATTACACTCTTTGTAATTTTAATTAAACAAACCAAAAAAAAGCAGGACGTATTTATCAATATCGCCCTGATTCTTATCTTATTTCTTAAATACATTACAGAAGTCTTATTTATCTATGAATATTATAATGTCTATCCCGCCTATTCAAGTTACCCGCATCCATTCCTAGACGTTAATACCTTAATTTCTTTCCAACTCTGCGGTGTAATGAATATTCTCTTACCTATAACTATTTGGTTTAATATCAAACCTCTAAAACCATTTGTCTATCTAACATCAATCCTCGGCGGTCTCGCTGTGGTTTTATATCCTGTTACAGTTCTTTATGGTGATCCTTTCCAATTAACTTTACCGATGTTAAGAAGTTCCATCGTTCATTTCTTCTTAGTTTTTATTCCCCTTATATTAATCTATCGAGGCGATATCAAAATGAATAAAAAATATTGGTATCACATCGCTATCGGTTTACTAAGTATTGCTGCTTGGGCTATGATTGGCAATCTCTTTATTGACACCACTGCCAACAATATGTACCTAATGTTCAATCCTTTCTTAAACGGACCAGTTCCCATCTTAAATACAATCAAGAGCGGCTGGCATGATATCATCCTTACCATTATGGTCAGCGTCGGTTATTTCTTAATCTATCAATTCGCAAAATTATTTCAAAAAAAATCTGATTAATTTCAGATTTTTTTTATTCATTATAAAGTTCGTATAGCACTGCTAAATCAAGTTCCAATAAATATTCCATTGTGTATTCGGGATGATTGTTATAAATAGCAATAATTAAACTTAACCTCGCATCAGATATATCATATTCAGTAATTAATGATTCATATTCGCCAATAATTACATCTTGATTATCCATATAAGAAGGACTTTCATAATCTGTATCAGGACCAGTACTTGGTGATAATTCTATTCCCCCATCATTTCTCACAAGATCAGTGATTACAATAATTCTAATATTCGCACTTACGGTTGCTTCTAGAATTTGTTTTATACCCAATTTCACACTTTCTTTTTCAGTTTGTATACCATATAAGACATAAAGATTATCATCAACTGTATAATCATTATCCTGGCTGTAATCATAGATAATTTCAACTGCTTGATCGATCTTTTTATATTTTATATCCAATTCATCAATTAAAGCTAAAGCTTCATCATTTTCACCAGTAACATTAATAACTCGGTTATACCTATTCAATTCTAAATTCAGCTCAGGATTAATCTCTATTGAAAGACTAGCTACTGGATGAAAATTGAAAAAAGCAAACAAAGTTAATAAACCGACCAAGATAAAACTCGAGAAAACACTGACAAGTTTTAAACTAAAGAATTGTCTTTTTTGTTTTACCGGAAGATAATCATGATAATTAATCTCTTCAACTCGTGATTTAATTGTAAATTTGCCAGAAGCTTTTAGCGAATTTTGAAATTCTTTAATATTCATAGTTATCTCCTTTCAATCTAGATTTCATCTTTTTTATCGCTCTTTGATATAACCAACTGACAGTTCCTACTGGTTTATCAATAATTTCAGCAATCTCGCGATGTGTTAAATTTTCCAAGACATGCAATAAAAATATATTTTTCTCATCATTATCTAAAACCGCTAATGCTTTTTCTATTGCTTCTTTAGCTTCAGTCTTAAACTCAATATAATCATAATAAGAAAAATCACTGAAATCATCAATCTTAGTTACTTTCTTACGTCTGTTATACTCATTTATCGCTAAATTCTTAGCTATTGTTATTAGGTAAGCTAAAAGGTTCTTAGCCTGATAATCGTCAATTTTTTCTAAAAATTTAATATAGGTATCTTGGACTATATCTTCAGCTAACATCTGATCTCTTGTTATCGGTAAGATTACAAAAAAGATTTGTCGATAGGTAGCTTCATAGATTTTTGGAAAAGCTGATTCATCACCTAATTTAAAATCTTTGACCAAGCCTTCTAAACTTACATTCAATATGCTCACCTCTTTTTAGATTATTTTAACATATTGAATGTTCTTTTGGTATAGTCATTAATATAAACAAACAAAGACATGTTTTTGTTGGTTAAAAAAAAGCAAAACTTTTTTAATAGTTTTGCTTTCTAATTTTTCCATCTCTTTTATGAATAACAATTGCTGTATCTTGATTCAAAGCTTTGATTGTCGCCCAAGCTATAGCTTCTGCTTGTGTTTCTAAAACTCTGAGAGTTTTATCTGAGCCTTCACGCTTAATATACCACTTATTGTCTTCTTTACGGTAAAGAACGTGATACTTACCTAATTCTTTAGTTTCTTCCTTTGGTTCTTTTTCTTTAACTTCTTCAGTTTCTGCAACTGGTTTTTTTTCTAATTCCTCAAATTCCTTTTCACTTAACTCTTCAGGAATTTCAAAATCATCAGTCTCAACTTCTTGAACTGCTTCAGTTTCACTTGTTTCTGTTACGTTCACTTCAGAAGTTTCACTTTCAACCTGTTCTTCTTCAATCTCATCTTGCTTTTCATTAAAATTCTCTTCTTGATTGGTTTCCATTTCATTTACAGCACTTAAGCCGATAACGGGAATAGTTTCATCTTTCTCAACACTATATTCAGTCTCAAATGGTTCTTCCTTCAAAGCTTCTTTTTCAGCTTTAGCCAATTTGTTCATTTCTTTTTCTTTCTTTCCTGTTTTAGGCGCAAAGAAAACTAAATAACCGATGATTATCACCAAAATCACAACTATAAAAATAATTAAAGTATTCTTATACGGATCTAAACTTGATAAAAACATTTGTTCCCTCCTAGAATAATTTGAGTTGAGTATAAGTATCATCGCGATATAAACTAATTATATCCTTCATTGCATACTTAATCTTACTCTTTTTACTATTGAAAACCAGCATTTTCTTCAACTCATTTAGATTTTGACTTTCCCAACTAAGTTTTTGTCCATATTTGTCAAAATAAAAATTCCTCAGTTCCGGTCTCTCTATTTCTATTATATCATAAAAGTTCTTCAATTTGTAACTATCAAAATATAAAGTAAAACTAGGATAGATAAAATTAACATTAAGGCCATCAGCTTTATCAATGATTTTCTTTAACTCCTCAACATCATCATTTAATCTTGGAATCAAAGGTTTGAAAATCAATCCTACATTTAAATTACTATCGGTTAGTTTGTGAATGACTTTACTCATTGCCTCTAAATTAGCTTGTTTTTCAAAAAAAGAAACATTAATGCTTTTGTTGGAATTTATTGGAATAGCTATCAATAGCGGGTTAGTCTTTTGAAACTCTTTTAGTATTTCTATATCATTCAAGATTTTCTCTGAATTTGTTTCAAGAAATAATCCTAATCCTGAATTCTTCAAATCTTCAAGAATAAAATCAATCGACTCTAAATCTCGATAAACATCAGGATTTTGAAACAATCCGATAATACTTTTTTCTTCAATATTTCTAATTTCCATTTTAAACAACTCATATTTATACTGATTAAAACTAACCATCTCATCATGATAAATCATCAATTCATCAATGGAACTAGCGAAAAATTTAAAAGTTGATTGCGAACCATCATAAAAATTGGCGAAATAATCAACCCCAAAAAATTTGATTCTATTCTTGTTTAATGTCAATACTTTTTGATTAGGATTATTCACAATTTTGCCTTAGAAGCGCCATAGAATAACCATCATTACTAGAAAAATAACAATTTGCCAGTAATTGCAGATGGTAAAACGTTTATTGCGTTTAGTTTCTTGTGCTTCAATTCCTTTCATGATTTTCTTTACCTCCAGGTAATCACTATCATAAAATTTTATAACCCAAAAAAATCTTTTATCATAATTATATAAAACTCCAGATTCGTTATTTAGCTTCAAGTAATAATTAATCCGGTGATAAGTCGTCTTGTTACCATTCAATATCCAATAATACTGAATCTTTTTTACTCTCAAGAAAGTATAAACCGCCATAAATAAAACAGTCAAACTACCAAGTAATATACTAAATAAATGTGAATATGCTAAATCGCTATAAATTATCAATACCACTAAATAGCAAAAAACCAACAATGAAATAACTAAATCATTGTAGATATGATACCTAAAAATACTGTTTACTACTAAATATAGTACAACAGCGGAGATAATAATTTTTAAAATCAAGTTAAAATCAAACATCAATCAATTCTCCTACTAAATAAAAGGTTTTACTAAAGCCAGCAATTCCTCAATACTAAGTTCTTCTGTCACCTTTAAAACCGGTACCTTAACATCATCAAGCCATAACAGGTGTTGCTTCCTCGATCTGATATATTCTGGATTAGTTTCATAATTACTGACCCATTCCAAGAATTCTCGGTGCTGTTGATACAAATCTCCGCCTGGTAAAACTCTCTTACCAAAACGTTCTCTTTCTCTTTTTTCAATTCTATTAATTCTCGTTTCAATATCTAAATTAATAAAGACGAAAAGATTAATACTTTTTTTAATATCATCACCAAAGCCAATCAAAGAGCCTGAAATAACAGTCTTTTTACTTTTTCCCAGTTTAGATAGTATATAATTTTTTGCCTCTAAATCACTTCTTCTAATCGTAAAAGGCGGATCAGTTTCTTCCCATAAAGCATCATCAACATCGATATGTAGATATTGATACTTTAAGGCAATGATTCTTGCTAGAGTCGTCGAACCAGAACCAGAAGAGCCAAATATGTTTATGATATTATGTTTCATACTTCACCTATTTCGCAAACATTATTTTTTCACTGTTAAACATCTTATTTAATATTCCCACAAATAATGCTAAATATACTAAATTCGCTATCACGGTCACAATCGTATAAAGGAAAGCTTTATCGGAAAACATCATTATCGCTCTTAAACTTTCAACACTATTATATATTGGTAAAATGAATCTGACAATACTTGGGTCAGTATTAACACTAAAAGATGTCCCAATCGATATGATAATTGTTAAGATATAAATTGGCGTTATATATGAACCAGCTTCTTTAACTGACTTAGCATAAGCAGAAACAATCGAGATAATGCCAATAATCACAAAGATGGTAGAAAATAAAACCATCAAAATCATCAGATAATCACTAATGCTATAAATCGCAATATCTGCTTCACCATAATTAATTAATTTTGGTAAGGAAAGAATAATTCCGGTAAACGAGGAAATCGCTGAAAGCAATGATAAAACCGATAAACTAAGTATTTTACCTAATGCCAATTCTCTTCTTTTTATCGGCGTAATTAAAATCGTCGCAATCGTACCTCTTTCTTTCTCTCCAGCTATTGCTTCCGGACCAATACTCATCGCTCCTGAAAACAAAAACATGATTACAAGCATTGGCATTAACTGCCCTAAAAGTGTCCCCATTATTTGACTTTCATTAACCGGAGTTGAAGCTTGCGTTAATGAAAAGTAATTGGTATCGCCAAACAAATCATAGCTCAATACTCTTTGATAATCGATTAAATAATTAACAAAACGGGCTGATACATTACTAGAAAAAAGCACATTAGGATTAGAGTAGATCATTACTACAGGTTTTTCACCAGTACCATCATAACTTGCAAAGTCTTCAGGAAAGACAATTAGAAGCGTCCATTCTTCAGCGTCAATTAAATCAAGATAATGATTGATATCATCTACTTCAATCTCAGCAATATTCAAGTTTTCAATATCTTCATGACTTTCATAAATATCTTCGAAACTGCTTGTTAGATTGACAATTGCAACATCAGCAACTTGTTCTTCACCATTATTAATCGCTAAACCCATAAAACTATAGATAAGGTATATTAATAAACCTGGCATCAAAATTACCATGATCACTAACCGACGATCTTTAATAACTCTATCCCATTCTTTTTTAAAAATCGTCAAGATATTTTTCATAATAATCCCTCTTCATTAACCAAGTTGAAGAAAGTATCTTCTAAGGAATTTTCTTTTAATAAATTCTCTACTGTATCCGCAAGTTTTAACTTTCCATCCAAAATAATACCCACTCGATCACAAATCTTCTCAACTAATGAGAAAATATGGGTAGAAACAATTATCGTTTTACCCTGATTCCTAAGTTCTAATAAAAAATCAGTAACCACCTTAGCAGTCAAAACATCTAAACCGTTAGTTGGTTCATCAAAGATGATAATATCAGGATCATGAACAATCGAAATAACAATCTGAACTTTTTGGCGCATCCCTGAAGACAATTCCGCAACTTTGACTTCTTTAAAATCATCGATGCCGAACTTCTTGAACAAATCTTCCTTTCTCGCTCTTGATTTCTCTACAGGGATATTATGCAGTTTAGCAAAAAAATCAAACAAATAATTAGGAGTAAAGAAATCTTCTAGTTTTAACTCACTTGTTAAAAAACCAATCTTGCTTCTGACAATGTGAGGTTCATTAACAACGCTATGATTATCGATAAAAATATCGCCCTTATCTGGCTTAATAAGAGTAGATATACATCTTAAAGTAGTTGTTTTACCAGCGCCATTAGGGCCAAGTAAACCATATATTTCACCAGAAAATGCAGTAAATGACAAATCATTAACTGCGACCTTATGCTTATTCTTAGTATTATCAATTTTCATCTGTTTCTTTGATAAAACAAATGTTTTTGATATATTTTCAACTCTTACTTGTGCTTGCATCATTCATCCTCAACTTTTGAAAATATTTTGATACTAATATCTTACCAAAAAACCCTATCTTTTTAAAGACAAAACAAATAAACAAGAACAAAAATAATTCTTACGAA